>NZ_JAUSYN010000001.1:300000-464794 GCF_030816915.1 Streptomyces sp. B3I8
CGGGGCCATGTGGGCGAGGGGGGCGAGTTCGTCCCGGACCCCGTCGGCCAGGGTGGCGGCGTGCGCGGCGGCCCGCCGGGCGAGGGCCTGGAGGGCGGCGGGCCGGCCGGGGTCGGCGGCGGGGTGACGCGCGGCCTGCCGGACCAGGGCGCGCAGGCGGGTGTCGCGCAGGAGGAGCAGCGGGACGTCCCCGTCCGGGGCGCCCCGTCCGACGAGGTCCCGGACGAGGCCGGTCAGGAGGTCGGCCAGGCCGTCCCGGTCCGGCGACGACGCCTGTGCCGTGACGTGGCGGACCAGGGCGGCGTCCGCCCCGCTGATCAGGTGGAGGGCGGGGACGTGCGCGGCGGTGACGTTGCGCAGGACGGCCCGGTCCCCGTGCCGCAGCAGCCAGGCGCGCAGCGCGGAGCGGCGCTCGCGGGCCGCCGCGCCCGTGGGCCTCGGCAGGTTCCGCAGGTCCTCCTCGCTCCAGGTGCCGCCCTCCAGTCCGGCGAGTTCGGTGATCGCAGCCGGTTCCGCCGCCCCGGCCGTGAGCCAGGGGGCCAGCCAGCCGCTGCGCCGCTGGTACAGCCTTCGGTGCGGCAGGTGGAGGTGGTCGCGCAGCCGGTCACCGTCCTGTCCGGCCAGGGCCCGGCGCAGCGCGGGGTCGGCGGCGAGGCGGGCGCGCGGGGCGAACACGGCGTCGGCCCACGTGTGCAGGCGGGCCGCGTCGGTGTTCCCCGGTGCGGGTTCGCCCTCCTCGCGCACGCCGGCGCGGTGGGAGGCCTCCAGCACCTCGGCGAGCGAGTGGCCGCCGGAGCGCAGGTGCTCGGCCAGCAGTGCCGTGCGCAGGCCGAGCAGGGCGGCACGGTCGGCGCCGGGGAGCGCCACGTGGGCGCGCAGCAGCCATTCGAGCAGTGCGGCACGGCCGCCGCCGGTGCGGTGGCCGAGCCGGGAGCGGGCGCCCGCCGGGGTGGCGTCGCCCGCCGGGGGGTTGTCGCCCGCGGGCGGGGGGCCGTCGGCGAGGCCGGCCGGGGCCAGTTCGGGCCGCTCCCGCCACAGCCGCCGCAGCGAGTACCCGTCCCGGTCGCCGGGGCGGCCGTGGGCGGCGGCGGTGAACACCGCGAGGAGATCCGCGAGCGGGGCGGGGGTGTCCGGGTCCATCAGGTCGGCCAGCCGTGCACCGGGGGCCTGCTGTCCCGGGACGTCCGCGAGGAAGGCGGCGACGGCCGTCCGGGGGCCGAGGTGGTGCGCCAGGTGGGTGAACAGGGTGTCGATCGCCGTGCGGGCGGCGTCCAGTACGGCCTGCTCGTGCGCGAGCACCTGCCCCAGGGCCCTCTCGTACTGCGCGGCCAGGCCCCACCAGCGCGGGTCGGCGTAGAGCGCGCCGAGTTCGGGCCCCGTCCCCGCGGGGGTGCGCCGGACCGGTGCGGACGGCCGCAGGATCCCGGCCTCCCTGGCCCGGGTGAACACGTAGTGCTCCGGGCCCTCCCCGTAGCGGCGCGTGCTGCGGCTCACGGGGTGGAAGACGATGCCCGGCGGGTAGAGGGCCTCGGCCTCGTCGATGAAGGCCGAGAACATGGCGGTTTCCCGGGCGCTGGAGTCGGAGACCTTGAACAGGCCCCGGTGGGTGTCCGGCGGCGCCGTCTTGCGGTGCATGGCGAAGTCCAGGGCCGCCCCGTGCCGCAGGGAGGTGCTGCGGAAGAACGGCATCGTGATCCGGTCGGCGCCGTACAGGGGCGAGTTGCGCGGCCGGCGCGGGGTGCCGGGCACGCCGCGGTCGCCCCACCACACGCTCCGTCCGACGGGGGGCAGCAGTTCGAGGGCCTCGGCGGCCATCTCGATGTGGGTGCGGATCTGCGGGTACAGCCGGCCGACGAGGACGTCGAGGCGGCGGCGCAGCCGGGTCGGTCCGGGGCCCGGGGTGAAGTCGGGGAGGTCGCGCAGGTCGTCCATGAAGGCGTCGAAGCCCGGCAGGGTCTCCAGGGTCAGGGGCAGGTCGTCGCTCTCGCCCAACGCGTTCTCCCTGACGATCTTCCAGGCGACGGAGCGCATCAGCCAGCGGCTCGCGCCCTTGCCGAACCGCTCGCCGGTCAGGAAGGCCTTGATGAGTTCGTAGTCGGCCATGCTGTAGAGGAGCAGCGCGGTCAGGTGGCCCGGGGCCAGCGACCGCAGGGCGCGCCGGCCGTCGTCGCCGTACCGCGCGAGCCACTCGCGTGCCACTGTCAGACGCCGCTGGTCCAGGTAGTGCGTCGAGCCGGGGGCGAGCAACTCGCCGATCATGTCCTGCAGTTCGTCGGGGACGGCGAAGGTGCCGGTCATCTCCTGCGTGTAGCGGGCCGTGTCGCTGTAGACGGCCTCGTGCGGCGCGCGCAGGGCGTCGGCGAAGGCGCCGGCCTGCGGGAGGCCGCGCAGGGCGTCCCAGGGGACGAGGTGCCGGCGCGCCCAGTTGTGCATGCGGCCGGCGTCCAGCGCGACGGCGCGCCGTTCCTCGGGGGAGCCCGCGCCGGCCAGGTGGGAGGCGCGGAGGATCTCGTGCAGCGAGTGCAGTCCGGCGGGTACCGCCCAGGCGATGAGCGCCGAGCGCAGGGTCAGCAGTTCGGCCGGGCCGGCGCCGGTCTCGCGGGCGGCCCGCAGCAGCCACAGGGCCGGGCCGTCGGTGCCGCGCATCCTGCGGAACCCGCGGTCGTCGTAGGTGTTCCAGGCCGCCGCGTCCGTGCGGCCCGGTGCCGACACCGGCTGTCCCCGGTATCCGATGCGGTCGGGCAGGGCGCGGGCGAGGGTGGCGGCCCCGGGGCCGGCCGCGTAAACCGCGTTGGCGTACGCCTGGAGGACCTCCTGGAGCGTGGGCCGGGCGTCGGGACCGAGGAGGTGGGCGAGCGGGTCGGCGGTGTGCCCCGGGTCCGTCTCGTGCCCCGCCGTCAGGGTGCGGGCCGCGGCGTCCGCGCCGTAGCGGCGGCTGAGGAAGAGGTGGGCCCGGCCGAGGGTCTGCCGGGCGACGGTGTGGGCCTCGTCGCTCGTGGTGAGGGACCGGGCGAGGGCGAACTCGAAGTTCAGGCTGCGCTGCCGCCACGGCGCCGTGCCGTACAGGGCCGTGAAGCGGGGGGTGTCGGGCGCGCCGGTGATCCGCCAGGAGGCGAGGTGCAGCGGCGGGTCGGTGTGGACGGGCTCCTGCGGACCGGAGTCGTCGTCGGAGTCGGCATCGTCATCGGCGTCGTCGTCTTCGGAGTCCTCGGGGCCGGAGGATTCCGAGTCCGAGGGTTCGGTGCTGTCGCCGTCGCCGTCGCCGGAGTGGGAGTCGGCGATGCTCATGCGGTCGCTGCCGTCGTCCTCCGACTCCCCCGGCTCGTCGGACTCGTCGGCCCCGCTCGACTCGTCCGGCTCGCTGGACTCGTCCGCCTCCCGCATCACCGTGTCGGCGTTGGTCTGTCCGGCGCCCGGGTAGGACGGCCCGGCGGGCACGACGGGGTCCGCGCGGCCGGGGGCCGGGGTGGTGGTGGCCGGGTCGGTGGGGGTGGCTCCACCGGCAGGCTGTCCGCCGGGGTGTTCGGTCACCCAGGCGGTGGCCCGTCCGTCGGTGTCCTCCAGCAGGTGGGGCAGCCCGCCGGAGACCGCGGCCCGGCCCGCCGCCAGGTGGACCGTCAGCCCGGTGGCGTCGGCCAGCCGCCGGGCCCGGGCGCGCGCGGCGGCCCGGTCGCCCGCGGCACCCCCGGGGCCGCAGGCCAGCACCGTCAGGCTGGTGTACCGGCGGCCGAGCAGCGGCCGCAGCAACTGTCCGAGACGGGTGCCGTCGTCCCGGCGGACCCGTCCGCCCTCCAGGGCCAGGGACAGTCCCTCCGGACCGCCGTGCGAGGCGAAGTAGAAGGTGTTCCCGGTAGCGTCCGGCAGGGCGCGGTGGGCCGGTACGGGGGTTCCGGAGGCGTCGCGTTCCCAGCTCACGAATCCGGCCGCGCCCTCCAGGTGCGCGTACGCGGCGCGGCGCTCCGTCCAGTCCTGGCCGTCGAACGAGGCGACCCCCAGCAGGCGTCCGTCGCCGGCGCGGATCTCGCGCAGCACCACGTACCGGTGGCGGTCCTCGTCCTCGCTGTCCGGGGCGGCGAGGAACAGGTCGTCCGGGGCGCCGATCATGCGCAGCGGGGGCATGGCGGTCGCCGGGTGGGGCGCGGGGATCTCCTGTGCGGAGACGGGTTCGTAGAACTGGCCGCGGCGCTCGGAGGGGGCGGAGGGGTGGCGTACGGCGCGGAAGGACACCCCGGGCGGGTAGGCGGCCTCCTGCTCGTTGACGTAGACCACGAACGGGGTGACGTCGCGCGCCGTCGACCGGCGCACGTGCACGAGGGCGCGGTGGCTGTCCCGCGGTGTGCCCTTGCCGCGGAACATGAATCCGAGGGCGGGCTCGCGCCGCAGCGACGTGCTGCGGAAGAACGGCATGGTGAGGGTGGACCTGCCGTAGACCGGTCCGTGCGCGGGTGCCTCCAGGGAGCCGGGCACGCCCCGGTCGCCCCACCAGACGTCGCGGTGGGCGGGCGGCAGGATCTCCAGGGCCTCGATCGCCATGTCGATGTGCAGGGGGAGTTCGGCGCGCATCCGGTCGGCGATCTCGTCCATACGGCGGCGCAGTTCCGCGACTTCGGCGGTCTCCGCGCCCAGGTCGTCCACGCTCCACATCCGGTCGAAGAGGGCGTCCGCGCCGGGCTGCCGTCGCAGGATGATCGGCAGGTAGTCCCGTTCGGCGGCCTGGGCGGCCCTGCGCGCCGTCGACCAGGTCGTCATGCGCACCAGGCGGCGGCTCATGCCGGCCCCCAGGCGTTCACCGTTGAGGTGGGCCTTCATGAGCCGGTAGTCGGCCGCGCTGTAGAGGTGCAGTGCCGTCAGGTGGGCGGGGGTGAGGCTCTCCAGGGCCTCCGCGCCCTCCTCGCCGTGGCGCTCCAGCCAGTCGGCGAACGCCTGGGTGCGGCGGCCGGTGACCCGCAGGCCGCCGTCGAGGCCGGCGTCCACCATGGCCACCAGGTGCCCGGGGACGTCGATCCTGCCGGGCGTGATGCCCGCCTCGTACGTCATCCGCTCGCCGTACAGCTCCTGATGGGGCGGTACGAGGTCGAGCCCGCGGTACGCCTGGAGGACCCAGGTGTGCAGTCCGGCGCCGTCGCGCAGGGCGATGGCGCGCTCGCCGGCGTCGGTGCTGCCGATGCGGTGGTCGGCGAGGAAGATCTCGTACAGGGACTGCAGGTCCGCGGGGACGAGCCAGGCCACCAGCGCGATCCGGAACACGGCCGCCTCCGTGCGCGACGGCCCGAGTGCGCGGTGCGTCTGCAGCAGACGTACGGCGGGGCCGTCCTCGCTGCCGATCCGGCGGAATCCCCGGCTGTCGTGGACCGTGCGGTAGGCGCTGCCCGGTGTGTGGCGGGCGCGGGCGCCGGCGGGGCGCGCCAGGGCCTCGGCGAGGTCCCGGGGCAGTTCCCGGCCGGCGAAGGCGGCCCGTACGAAGGCGGCCATGAGCGCGTCGAGGGTGAGCAGGCCCGGCGGCAGGGCGCGCAGCCGTTCCAGTTCACCGGCGGGGTCCGCGGGCAGGTCCGCGGGGTCGAAGAAGGAGCGCGCGGCGGCGTCCGCGCCGTGCCGGGCGGTCAGCTCCTCCAGCAGGCGGGACACCGCCTCCCGGGCGGCTTCGGCGACCATGGGCGCCCGGCCGAGCTGTGCGGCGAGCGCGAACTCCAGGGCGGTGCTGCGCCGCCGCCACTCGGGGTCCCGGTACAGCGGGGCGAAGCGGACCCGGGCGGGCGAGCCCGCGGGCTGCCAGGACGGCACGGCCCAGGGGGCGGTGTCGGTGCCGGCATCCGCGGGACCGTCCGCCTCCTCGACGGTGTCCGGCGCGCCGGCCGGGCGGAGCGTGAGGACGCCGTTGATCTGCGAGGGGTCCGGATAACGGGCGGTGGACGGTCGCGTCGGTGCGGAGCGGCCGGGGCCCGTCGGCGTGGAGGGAGCCGTGCGGCCGGGGCCCTGCGGGGCGGAACCGGACGGGGCGGGACGGCCGGAATCCGACGCTGCGGAGGGACCGGAGCCCGACAGGGCCAGAGGGGCGAAGTGGAAGGTCCCCTCGGGGGTGTGCCGCAGGTCGTACTCCGGCCACGGTGTGGCGTGTGCCGTGTCGTCGACCGGTGCCAGGACCGGGGACGGCGTCTCGAACAGGATCCGCTCCTCGCGCAGCACGTCCATGGCGGTCAGCCGGGGCGAGACCCCCTCGTCGGGGAGCGCGTGGTCGAAGCCGTCGTTGGGGATCCAGCCGCCCAGTACCACCCCGGAGTCGGTGCCCAGGATGGGGAAGGCGCCGGCGATGTACCGGCCGGCCGTGCCGCCGAAGGCGGTGACCTCCCGCTGCTGCCAGTGCGGGTTGCCGGTGAGTCCCGTGTTCGCCACCGACTGGTCGGCGTCGATCCCGCCCGGGAAGAAGCCGACGTACAGGTAGCCGGACCAGGCGGATCCCTTCCCGTCGGTGCGCAGCAGGCCGGGGGTCGCGGACCACGAGACGAAGGCCGACCCGCCGAGCCCCATCGCGCTGATCACGTGTTCGCGCAGGTCGACGGCGTGCGGCCGGCGCGGGGTCAGGCCCCGTTCGAAGACGCCGTCGGGCCGGCGCCCGTCGACGCGCCACAGGGGGGTGCGCCGCCAGTCCGGCCGCTCGCTCCAGATCCAGCGCCCGAAGTCCTCCGGTCGCCGCAGCGCGCTCCGCGCGGCGGTCCGCCGCCACACCTGGTCGGCGGGCAGCGCCGACAGTTCCTCCGTGGTGAGGGGGGCCGGGTCGGCCGGGGGCGCGAAGTACGGCACGCGTTCGAGCCGGGAGAGAGGGGCCCGCTCCAGTCTGTGGCCCTTGAGTGCCGAGTCGGTCCGGCCGGGCGCGTAGACCTTGTCGACGGTCGCCGTCGGGAGGGCGGTGTGCGGCAGCCACAGGTCGGTGCCGGTCTCGACGGCGCGCCGCAGCGCGCTGCCGGGGCGGTCGAGGAAGGGATGCCTCGCGGCGAGCGCCCGCAGGTCGAAGGCCTGCCCCACGGGAACGGAGACGCGCAGCAGTCGTGCTCCGGCCGGCAGTCGCTGCGGCTTCGTCGTGGAGAGCGCGAGCCTGCCGTCGCCGACGGTGACGCCTTCTTCCGGGGAGCCGTCGGCGGGGCCGATCACGAGGTAGGCGTGCGTGGGCCCCTGTGCGGCGGCGGGCCAGCGGGGGGAGCCGGCGGGCAGCCCGCGCAGGGGCTGCCGGGGGTTCTCCACGACGATGCCCAGGACGGAGTCGTGGTCCCGCGTGGCCGTGCGCCGGCCGGCGCCGTCCACGAGCGCCGTTCCGGTCACGGTGATCCGGTGCACGGCCGAGGCGGGGAGCACGTGGGCGCCGCTCGTGTTTCCGGTCTCCACCATGCCCTCGACGAAGGCGGGCACGCCCGCTGTGTGCCCGTCGGCGAAGGTCCGTTCGAGGTCGACGGCCAGACCGGCCGGCACGTGGAGGCGGAGCAGGACGGCCGGCCGGCGCCCGTAGGTGAGGGCCGCGTCCGGGTCGGTGAAGGCGTAGAGGCAGGGCTCGGTCTCCGGTACGCCCTCGTCGAGCACGCTCCGAAGCGGGCGGTGGCTCGCCACGTACAGCACCAGCGGCCGGGTGGTGACGGCGTGTCCGGCGGGGAGCCAGGGGATGTCCCCCGTCCACGGTCCGGTGAGGGCGGGGGCGGCGTGGACGGGGCCGGGCCGGTGCGGGGTCTGCGTGCGGAACCGGCCGCGGAACGGTCCGGTGCCGGGCGCCGGGGCGGAGGTCTTGTGGGAGGGGTGCACGCGCGGGCCCGGACCGCGCAGTGTCGTCCGGCGCCAGACGCCCTCGGTCCCGGTGTCCGGCTCGGGCAGGACGAGCAGCCGCAGCGGGGTGGCCGCGGCCGGTGCCGTGCCGTGGCTCGCGGTGCCGGTGCCGGTGCCGGTGTCCTCGGCGGGGGCGGAGGGCATCGTGAGCAGTTTGCCGGTGCAGGCCCAGGCGTCGCGGCCCGTGCGGTTCGAGAAGAGCTGCGGCAGGGGGGCCGGGCGGGTCGCGGCGGCGGCCCGCGACGTCAGGAACACCAGCGGCACGCCGAGGGGCACGGCACGCAGCAGCGGCGCCAGGTCCAGCAGGGCGAGGAACTCCGCGTCGGAGACGCGCATCGCCGGCATGCCCGACAGCCGCAGGACCACCATTCCCGCGCCGTCCGCGGCGGTCCACACCGCGAGGGGGTCGGGGCCGTCCTCGTCCGTGGTCCAGTCGGCGGGGCTCTCCCGGACCGGGGCGGGGGCGTCGGGCCGTGTCTCCGGCCGGCCGAGGACGCGCAGGTCGATGCCGGCGGGCGCGGGGACGCCGCTCCAGTTGTAGCCGCGCGGCGCCCCGCCCGTCACGAGGTGGTGGTGGGGGCCGAAGGCGCCCTCGAGTGCCAGGTGGAACGCGGCCAGCACCGCGTCGTCCGTCGTGTCCAGGCCGGTCGCCGCGGCCCGGGCGGTGAGCATCCACAGCTCCTGCCGCCGTGCCGGGGTCCACGGCTCGGCGGGCGGGAGGTGCAGGGCGCGGCGCCCCAAGGTCTCGGTGCCCGCGGCGTCGAGGTCGCCGATCCTGCGGGCCGCGGCGACCAGCGCCCACAGGGCCCGGGCGGTGTCGTCACCGGTGACCGGGCCGGCCGCCGCGGGGCGTCGCAGCACGGTGCGCACGAGGTTCTCGCCCAGTCCGGCGAACCGCGCCAGCGCGTGGTTCAGGTACGGGTCGCCGAGGTCCTCGGAGAGCCGGGCGTCCGGCTGCTGGGCGAGCCGTCGCACGGCGAGGTCGAGCACCGCGCGGTGGGCGGCCCGCGGGTCCGGGGAGCCGGGGGCCAGGCGCCCTGCGGCGGCCGCCCACAGTTCGAGGCGGAACGGGGTGAACCGGCTGAGCAGCGGGTCGTTGGCCCGCATGGTCTCCAGCGCGCCGATGCCCCGCAGCAGGTGCGCCCAGTCGGACCGGTCGGTCTCGGCCTCGGGTCCGAACACCTGGCGCAGCGCCCGCACCAGCCGCAGCGTGGTCCGGCGGACCGCGGGCGGGACGGGGCCCGGCCCGGGGTGCAGTCCCGCGGTGACGGCGAGGGTGTCCAGTTCCTCGTCGAGCGGCTCGGGCACGAAGTCGGTCGTGCGGCCGGCGACGCCGCCGGGGGTGTCCAGGAGGATCCGCGCGTCGACGTCGAAGCCGCTGCTCATCACGGACGCCCGGGTCGTCCGCCGGGAGGCGTTCGCGGTGTGCTGGCCGAGCGGCACCAGGTCCAGGGGGTCGTGGGTGGTGGGGGCCGGGCGGTTGTCGAGCTGCGCCAGCGAGGGGTCGCCCGCCGACGCCGACCAGCAGACCTCCAGCGCCATGCGGTGCCCGGGGGGCAGCTCCCCGGCCTGGGGGAGGCCGCCGATGTAGCGGCCGCCGGACGCGGCGTCCAGCCACACCGTGCGGCCGCCCCGCAGCGGGAGCTGGAGTCCGCCGGGCAGTCCGTGGGCGGCGAACACGTGGACGGCGGTGTCGTCCGCCGCCCGCGTCTCCTCACTGACGAGGACGGTGCCCGCGCCCGCCGGCATCAGGTGGACCAGTCGGCGGGCGCGCGGGTAGGTGCGCAGCACGCGTTCGCGGTCCCGCACGTCGTCGCCGTGCGCCATCGTCCCGAACCGCTCGCCGCGGTCGGAGACGAGCGGACGGGTCTCGACGTCGCCGTCCCGGAACCGGGTGCCGTCCAGCGCCGTCCACTCCCGGTCCACGACGGGCGCCGTCGTGGGCGCCGTCGTGGGCGTCGTGGGCGTCGTGGGCGTCGTGGGCGTCGTGGGCGTCGTGGGCGTCGTGGGCGTCGTGGGCGTCGTGGGGCCGAACACGGTCAGGCCGGTGGGGGCCGGGGGCGGGAGCGTGCCGCGCGTCGCGGCGTTCCAGTGGCCGGGGGTCCCGGTCCCGGGCTGCGTCAGGCAGTGCACGGTGAGCGGGTCGGAGGGGCCGCCGGTCAGCATCATGGGGGCGGTGTAGCCGAAGGCGGGGCGGCCGGTGCGCTGCGCGAACCGGGTGACGAGATCGGCGGTGAGCGCGCCGGGGCCGGTGGTCAGGAACAGCACGGGGAGGTGCAGCGGCACGGCCCGCAGGACGGGGTCGAGGTCCAGGAGGGCGAGGAACTCCTCGTCGGACACGTCGGTCCGTCGGCCGCCGGGCAGGTGGAGGGCGACGGTGCCGGGCCGCTCCACGTGGACCATGCGCAGCAGGGGCTGCGGGAGCCCCGGTCCGGCCCAGGGGGGCAGCGTCCGCGACCGTGCGGTGACGGTGCCGGCGGGGCCGGGGACCGCGTACCGCGGGCTGTCCGCGGCGACGCCCGCGGGTGCGGGGGCCGCGCTCCAGTTGACGCCCTGGGACATGCGGTCCGGCCCGGTGACGGGGAGCCGGGTGGCGGGGGCGAAGGCGCCGGACTCCACGAGGTGGAACGCGGCGAGCGCCTCGGTGTCGCCGGGGTCCACCCCCGCCACGACGGCCTTCGCCGTCAGCGCGCGCATCGTCTCCTGCGCCTGCGGGTCCCAAGGGTCCGCCGGCGGCAGGTGGAGGACGGCGCGGCCGTGGCGTTCCTGTTCGTCCGGGGACAGCAGGGACTCATGGTGGGCGGCGCGGACGGCGGCCCAGAGGGTGGAGGCCCACTGCCGGGGGGCCGGCACGGCGGTCGCCGGCAGGCCCTGGACGTGGCGGACGAGCGCCTCGCCGCCGGCGCCGAGGTGCGCGAGGGCCGACAGCAGCGCGGGTACGGGGATCTCCGCGGTGAGCCGGGCCTGCGGGCGCGCGGCCCGTACGGTCCTGGCGTGCTCCAGCAGGGCCTCCAGGCCGGCCCGGTCGGCGGGGCGGCCGGTGTGCTGGGCGGTGAGGAACTCCCACAGTTCCATGCGGAACGGGGTCAGCCGGTTCAGGGCCGGGTCGGCGGCGCGCAGGTGTTCCAGCGCGGCGATCCCCTGCCACAGGCGGGCGTGGCGCGCGGCGTCGTCCTCCACCTCGGTGCCCAGGCCCCGGCGCAGCGCACGCACCAGCCGCAGGGCGGTGTGCCGGGCCTCGTCCGGTACCGGACCGGGGCCGGTGTGCAGGTCGGCGTCGCGGGCCAGCCGGTCGAGGTCGGCGTCGGTGGGCTCGGGCCGGTGCCGGACGACGCGGCCCCGCTCGCCGTCGGCCGCCGCCATGGCGCCGCGCCGGAGGTTGGTGAGTCCCGTCGGGCGGGTCGGGGCGTCCGTCTCGCGGCGGGTCGCGTTGGCCACGTGCTGGGCCTGGGACACGTCCTCCAGGGGGTCGTCCACCCGGGGTGCGGGCAGGTGGGCGGCGTGCCCGGCGTAGGGGTTGCCGTCGCTGGCGCTCCAGCACACCTCGAGCCGGAGGCGGTGTCCCGGCGGCAGTTCCCGCACGTCGGTCAGTCCGGCGAGGTAGCGGGCGGCGTCCTGCTTGGACAGCCACACCGTGCGGCCGTCCAGCAGCGGCAGCATCATCCTGCCGGGCATGCCGTGGCCGGCGTACACGTACACGGCGGCGTCCGGGGTGACGGGCTCGGTCTCGACCGGGTGGTGGGCGGGGCCGGCGGGGACCATGTGCACGAGGTTCCGCATGGCGGGGTAGCGGCGGAAGTTCTCCTCCCGCAGCCGGACGGCGTCGGTGGCGGACACGGCCATCCGGCCGAACCGCCGGTACCCGGTGTCGCCCAGCGGCCGGGTCTCGACGTCGCTGTCCCGGAACCGGGTGCCGTCCAGGGCGGTCCACTCCCGGTCCATGTGGGTCGTGGTCCCGCCCGAGGGGTCGACGGAGACCCATCCGCCCACGGGGAGGGTGGGACCGGCGTCGATCAGGGCCGGGCCGAGGGTGAGGGTGAGGGGCTGGACGGGGGCCTGGCCGGGGGCAGGAGCGGGAGCCGGGCCGGGGGTGGGGGGACGGCCGTCGGGCAGCAGGGTGCCGTTGCCGACGGGGCCCCACACCGGCCGTCCCAGCCGTACGGACAGCGCCCGCAGGGCGGTCATGTATCCGCTCGCGGCGAACGGCAGCGCGAGGACCAGCGGTACGTCCGGGTCCAGCCGGGCCAGTTCGGGGTCGGCCGCGAGGACGTCGGCCACGGTGTCGGGGTCCAGGACCCGCCCGTCGGCCGTCCACACCTGGCCGGCCGCGCCGTCGGCGCCGACGACGTACGCCGAGTCGGGCCACGGCGCCCGTTCCTGCCGGACGACGCGCGCGCCGGTGGGCGGCGTGATCTCGACGAGCCGTGTGGTGCCGGGGGACACCTGGCCGGCGGGGCGGGCGGTCCAGTTGCGGCCCTGGGGCCGGCCCGAGGGCCCGGTCAGCAGGGTGCCGGGGCCGAGCAGGGGGTCGAGGGGGCCGGTGAAGGTGCCGGTGGGCGGGCGGAGTACGGGCCGGGCGGCGGTCGGGAGGGGGGCGGGGCGGGCCGGGGCGGGGCGGGCGGGGGCCGGACGGGCCGGGACCGGCCGGGAGGGAGCCGGACGGGCCGGAGCCATGGGGGCCGTGGAGGCGGGGCCCGTGGAGGCGGGGCCCGTGGAGGCGGGGCCCGTGGAGGCGGGGCCCGTGGAGGCGGGGCCCGTGGACGCCTGCGCGTTCGGGCCGGTGGCCGGTGGAGCGGCCGGCGGGGCGGCGGGGAACGTCAAGGGCTGCGCGGCCGGGGTCGGGCCCCAGGCGCGGGGGGCGTGGTGGCGGGGGGTCAGGTTCCACCGGGACATCTCCAGGTGGATGCCGGCCGCCCCGGCGGCGGCGACCAGCAGGAAGGGCAGTGCCATCGGCAGCGGCGGCTCGGCCAGGGTGCCGGTGGCGAAGTAGGCGCTGATCGTCTGCCTGAGCTCGGGCCAGGTCAGCGGTCCCGGCGGTTCTGCCGTGCCGTCCCCGGCACGGCCGCGCTCCAGCGCCCAGAAGCCCGTGAGGAGCGCCCCGAAGGCTTCGCGGTCGTCCTCCAGCGTCGGGCCGTAGACGAGGCGGACGGCGCGGATCCAGGTGAGGACGTCGGCGGCGCGGCCGCGGTCGCCGGTGAAGTACTCGGCGAGACCGGCGAGTTCGGGCCCTGCCGGTTCGGGCCGGAAGCCGGACCAGCCGTCGCCGTTGCCCTCGCCGTTGCCGCCCGGGAGCAGGAACCGGGGGCCGTTCTCCCCGTCCCCGGGCGCGAGGACCGGTTCGTGGCCGCCGGCGGTGGCCCACACCCAGCGGTCGAGGCCGTTGGCGAGGACCTGGCCGGGCACCGGCCACCGCAGCGGGTCCCGGGCGGGCGGACCGGTCAGGTCGGCGGCGGGGAACAGCGCGGCCGTCTCGGGCGGGAGCGCGTTGAGGACGGGGTCGACGGCGAAGAGGAGGTCGACGAGGCTCTCGTGGTCGACGAGGACGGCGCCGCCGTCGGCCAGGGCGAGCGCGACACCGCTGCCGTCGCCGCGCAGCCCGACGAGGTGGGCGGCCTCGAACGGCAGCGGCTGCAGGGGGCCCTCCTGGGGGGCCGGGCCGTGGCTCAGCAGGGTGTGGTGCGTGGTCTCGGGGAGCAGCGCGTAGGTGTGCCGGCGGGGGTCGCCCCAGTCGGAGTCCGGGCGTGAGGAGACGCCGACGGGCATGCCCCGCGCGTCCCGGTGCCGTACCAGCGACACCTTCTCCAGCGGGATCCGCAGGCCGCCGGCGGTGACGACCTCCTGGTGCCAGGGCAGGGCGGGGGGTGTGGCGTCCGGGTCGGCGAGCACCGTCAGGGCGGCGCGCGCGGCCTCGACGAGTGCCGCGATCCGGTCGCGTGCGGCGGGCGCGAGGCGGGGCAGCGCGGCGGCGGTCGCCTCCACGGCCCGGCGCAGCAGGCGCTGTTCGGGGGCGTCGGCGGGCAGGGGGGTGCCCAGCGCCCGCCTGCCAAGGGCGGACGCCACGCGCAGGCCGTCGGCGTGGCTGATCACCGCCCGGCTGCGGCCGTCCGCCATCGGCAGCCCGGAGGTCGCCGCCTCGAGGAAGCCCGCCGTGCCGGCGACGGCCGGGTCGTCGAGGACGCGCAGCACCGAGGCGGTGAGGACGTCGGCGGGCAGCGGGGCCGCGAAGGTGCGCGCCCGTTCGTACGCCCTGCGGCTGAGCTCCGCGAACTCCTCGACGAGCTGTTCGAGCTCCTCCGGCGACAGGAACCGTCCGGTGAGGCCGAGGTGGCGCAGCTCCAGCGGGACCAGTCCCAGGTCGAGGGCGCCCTGGCCGATGTCCAGCCCGGGGTGGTCGTCCATGCCGACCGCCTGCTGCTGGGTGACCCGCTCGCCGCGGGAGGTGCGTCCGGTCAGCGCGGCCGTGGTCTGCTCGTTCAGCGGGACCTCCACGATGCCGACGGCGTCGAAGAAGCCGGGGGCGAGGAGCCTGCGCGGGGCAACCGCCCGGTTCTGGTAGTGGCCGACGGTCCGCTCGGCCTGTGCCCGGAAGAGGGCACTGACGTGGTGGTGCGCGGCGCGCAGGAAGGCGCGGGTGCGGGGCCGCAGGGCCCGCAGGACCCGGTCGAGCGCGGGCCGGGGGGCGGCCATCAGGAGGTTCTTGATGAGCGTGTTCTCGGTGCCGCCGGGCGAGGCGTAGCTGAACACCATGGCGCCGGGTGTCGCCATCACGTTCTGGAAGGCGAGCCAGGCGTAGCCCGCGACCTCCTCCACGTCCGGGATCACCGTGAGGAAGGGACTCAGGGAGCGAGGCACGTCGCCGCGTCCGAGGACGTGTCCCGCGAAGGCCGCCGTGGTGTCGTACGCCACCGTGCGTCCGGCGTCGATCACCGGGGCGAGGAGCTTCGTGGAGAGCCTGGCGTACGCCGCTTCCTGGACGTCCAGCAGGCCGAGGGCGGGCTGGCCGACGGTGAGCTGTGTGTAGGAGGAGCCGGTGTAGTCCTCGGGCGCGGGCAGGACCTGGGCGCGCAGACCGAGGTCGGTGGCGTGCCAGCCGTCGCCCTGCGGCAGCAGCGCGGACAGCGGCAGGGGGGTCCTCTCGCGGTCCGTGGTCTCCATCGCCCGCCGCAGGCGTTCGAGGCGGCGCAGCGCCTCCCCCGGCGTCAGGCCGCGCTCCCCGGGCAGGACCGCCGCGGGGTCCGTGACGAACTCACCGATCAGGGCCCGGACCCGGAGGGGCTCGGGCTGTCCGGGGGCCGTCTCGGGCCGGGCGAGGGTGAGGCGGTCCCCGGTCCGGTAGAAGTGCATGTACTCCGTGACGATCTTCAGACCGTTGCCGTGGGCCAGGGCCTTCTTGCCGTGGTGACCGCCGTCGTCCAGCCCCAGGACGACGAAGACCCGCTGGTGCTCCGCCTCGATGCCGAGGGCGCCGTAGCGGTCGGTGACCGGGCGGTCGAGGACGGCGTGGGCGGTGGAGGCGGAGGCGGTGAAGGCGGGCAGTCCGTCCTCGACGACCTTGCCGGTGGGGTCGACAAGCACCGCGCGGGCGTCGGCGGGCGCCACCGGCGGGGCGAGCGCGGACAGGGCCCGGCCGGCGCCCGCCGACACGTCCACCCAGAGGACGCTGCCGGGATCGCCGACGTGGACGGCCGCGAAGGCGTGGCCCAGCAGGCCGCCCTGGCGCCGGGCGAGGACCAGGGCCGAGGCGCCGGGGCCGGCCGCCGCGACGGCCCGTACGACGGTGTCCCAGTCCCGTACGCTCCGCCAGCCCGGCCCCTGTGCGAGCGAGGTGCGCGGTCCGGTCGTGCGGGGGCCGGCCGCGAGGTCGTCGAGGGCGACGGCGGCGCGCATCCCGCCGGGGTACAGCTCGTCGCGCAGGGCGGTCAGCGACTGCAGGCAGCGCTCCACCGACCGGCCCCCGTCCGTTTCCCGTGCGGCCGTGCGCGCGGCCACCCGCCGCACCGTGCGCAGCAGCGCCTCGCGGGTGGCGGCGGCGGGGGGTACGGCGGGGGGCGGGGCCGTCGAGAGGGCGGAGGGCGCGGCCGTCGTCGGCGCGGCGGGGGGTACGGCGAACGGGTCGGCGGGCGGGGTGGCGGGAGACGTGGTCGACGGCCCAGCGGACGGCCCCGTCGTCGGCCCGGCCGCCGAGGTGGCGGGGGACGTGGGCGTCGTCGTGCCCGAGGCGCGCGGGGCGGCCGGGTGCGGGCGCGCCGGATCACCGGGGCGGACGGCGGGGGCGGGCCAGCGGGCGGGGGCGGAGGCCAGGGGGCCGAGGAAGGAAGCGCTCGCCCCGGTGCCTTCCACGCGGCGTGTGGTGTCGAGCGCGGCGGCCAGGCCGGGCAGGGCCCGCAGCGCCTCCCGCTGTGCCCGGGTCCGGCTCCGCCGGTCCGCGCGCAGGTCGCGCAGGGCCCGCTCGATCTCCTCCAACCGGGTCCGGTCGTCGTCGCGGAAGCGCCTGCGGCGGTCGGCGGTGCGGGCCGCGCGGGCCTCCGCGTCGCGGGCCCGGGCCGCCGCGTCCCGGCCGGCGCCGGGCTCGGCCGGTTCCGGACGCGCGTCCTCGCGCGGGACCGGACCCGGGCCGGTGGCCCGTTCCAGGGCGGCGCGGGCCTCCCGGTGGGCGGCTTCCGCCGCCTCCAGGGCGCGCTGCGAGCCGTGCAGGGCGGTGGTCGCGGCGGCCAGGTGGGCGGTGAGGTCCTGTTCCTCGGCGACCGCGCGGTGTTCGGCGTCGGCCGCCTCGGTCCAGGCGCGGACGGCGCCGTGCAGCGCGGCCCACTGCTCGCGGGTGGCCCCCGTGGTGTCGGCGAGGGTGCCGTCCGGGGCGAACGGCCAGTGCCGGACGCCGGTGGGGGTGCGCAGCACCAGTTCCACCGGTTTGCCCGCCAGGGCCGCGGTGCGGGAGGCCACGTGCAGCGCCCGGGCGAGGAGGTGTCCTTGCGGGTCGGCGCCGAGTGCGAGCCACAGCCGGGCGGCGGAGTCCCGCTCGTCGACGGCGCCGGCCAGCACCCGGGGGAGGTCGGTGAGGGGGTGCCGCGTCCAGTCGCGGAGGTCCTCGGCGTCCTGGTCGGCGAGCACGGCGGGCAGGTCGTAGATCCCGGCGTCGGGCCGGGCGGGGGTCAGGCCGAAGCCGAGCAGGTCCTGTTCCGGCAGCCGGACGGTCGCGGTCCCGGTGACGTGCCGCACCCCGGCGGGTCCCTCCACGGTCGCCACGAGGTCGACGAGGGTCTCGTGGCTGCGGAGGCCGGGCCCGCCGGGGGTGTCCTCGGCGCGGAGGCCGTGGTGGCCGGCGCCCGCGGCCGTGGCGCCCACGGAGGAGGCGTGCGGCTGCTGGGCGACCAGCGGGACGTCGACGCCCACCAGGTGGCGGCTGCCGTGGCGCAGGTCGTGCAGGGTGCGGCCGGTCAGGGTGAGGGAGCCGGCCGCCGAGGAGCCGGACACACTGCTGCGGGTCTGCTTCGTGGCCCGGTCCACCGTGATGTCGTCGGCGCCGGTGACGGGTCTCGGACTGTGCAGTGTGACCGTGAGGACGGGGGCCTCGCCGGGGGACGCCAGGGGCCAGCTCCCCGGCATGCGGGGGGACAGGCCGGTGGCGGCGCCGGGCGCGGCGAGGGTGATCCGCCCGGCCTGGACGAGCTCGCCGAGGCGGGTGGCGGCCGCCTCGGAGGACGCGTTCGCGGGCAGCCCCCAGGCCGCGGACAGGGCGGGGGCGACCTGTTCGAGCGCCCGGGCGAGTTCGGGGAAGCCGTTGAAGTCCAGGACCGGCGCGGCGCCCGAGGGCACGAGCGGGGGGCCGGAGGCGAACGGCTCCGTCCGCCGGGGGTCGCTGTCGAGCAGTGCGGGCCGCAGCGGGCCGCGGTGCTCGGCGGGCGGCACGGACTCCGCGGCCGCGAACCGCAGGGAGACCGCCACGGGGACGGTGACGGTGTTGCGCGGGCGGCCGGTGAGCAGCCGCCGGACCCAGGTGCCCAGCCGGGCCGCCGTGTCGCCGTCCAGGTGGGCGGCGGAGAGGATCCCGGCCTGGAGGAGCCCGCCGGGGATGCCGGCCGGCCACTGGGTGACCAGTTCGGAGCGGACCGACGCGGTGACGGTGTAGTCGACCCCGTCGAAGTCGGCGCCGTTGTCCGTCTGCGTGGTGACGCGGTTCTCGTCCGAGATCTCGGTGCGCCGGACGCGGGTGTCGGCGGCGGTCAGGGTGGCGGAGGGACCCGTCCGGTCGGTGCGCGGGGGGCCGCCGGGCCGGGAGTGGCGCGACAGGGGGGTGACGGCGACCTGGTGGGTGCGGCCGACGGTCCGCGCGTCGCCGCGGCTGTCCGGGGTGTGGGCCTGCGTCACGGCCAGACCGCCGGCGCCCGCGGCGCGTCCGCGCAGGGCGCGCAGGCCCGGGGTCTGCAGGGCGGGTTCCGCGGCGAGGGAGACCTCGACCAGGCGCGCACCGCCGTAGGCGTGGTGGAGGAACTGGAACCGGACCCCCCGCCGGCCCCGTCCGGGCAGGGCGCGCAGGGCGTTGGGCTCGGTGTGGCGGGCGATCTCGGTGGCCACGCCGAGCAGGTAGGAGGCGTGGCCGGGCCGGGTGACGCCCGGGGCCTCGTTCTCGACGAGGTCGGTGAGTTCCCGGCGCAGCCGGTCGCGGCGTTCCACGCGGGTGTGCGGGTCGTCGAGCTGGGTGACCGACAGGACGGTGCCGAGCCCGAGTTCCCGGGTGCGGGCGAACCGGTCGGGGAGCGGGACGTCGGGAGGCGGGAGTTCGGCGGGGGGCGGGCCGGGGAGGTGCGCGGACCACTGCGGGTGCCGCAGGAGTGCCGCCTCGGGGGCGAGGAAGGTGACGGCCCCCGGGAGGTGGACGGTCACCGTGACGGGGGCGTGCTCGCCCAGGCCGAAGGTGTTGCCGAGGACGTTGCGCGTGCCCCGCCGCACCGTCACCGTCAGCGTCACATCGGCGCCGACGAGGTGGTGCGTGCCCTCCTGGGTCAGGGAGCGGGACACCCTGGTGCCCGAGCCGAGGGAGCTCTCGTCCTCGGTCCGGCGCGCGTAGCCGTGCCGGAAGGCCGGGTTGAACTGGTGCTCGAGCCCCGCGGGGCGCTCCTTGGCGCCTCGTTGCAGGCCCGCGAGGGTGACGTTCGTCCGGCGTGCGCGGCCGGTGGTGCGCTGCCGGCCCGCCGTGTCCGCCGCGACGGTGCCGTGCCCGGACTTCAGGGTGTGCACGCCCAGGTGGCGGGGGTGGTGCAGCCGGCCCTCGATCTCCACCAGCATGACCTGGTCGGCGGCCATGCCGGGCAGTGTCAGCCCCTCCACCACGTACCGGCCGCCGAGGATCTGCGCCGCCCGGGAGATGAGCTGGGCGGGCCGGATGCCGGTGTACTGCGCCTCGGCGGCCAGGGTCCCCGCGTCGTTCCTGGGGGCACCGGCGACGGCGGCCGACACGCGCTCGCGGGCGGCACTCCCCCAGATGTACGGGAGCCGGGCGGCCCGGGCGAGGGGCGGGGGCAGCAGCCGGGAGGCGAATGCCGCGGCCCGGTTGACGTGCCGTGCCCAGCCGGCGGTGTCGCTCCCGTGCCGGGCCTGCCGCTCCAGCGCGCCGGAGGACGCGAAGGCGTCGGACGGCGCGATGCCCGGCTCCCGGCGGAGGCCCGGCTCCCGGCGGGCCCCCGGCGCCGGGGAGGGGGCCGGGGTGCCGGCGGCGATCCGGCGGAGCGCCTCCATCAGCGCGGCGGTGCCGCGGAAGGTGTCGACCACCGCGCCCTCGGGCAGCGGAACCGGGACCGGGTCCGCCAGGGGGTGTCCGTCCGGGCCGTCCGGGCCGAGCACGGTGATGACGTGGCCGGGGCGGGGCCCGGGGACGGTCGTGTTCGTGCCCGGCGGCCGGGTGCGGTGGTGCGGGACGAGCAGCGAGAGGGTCCCGTCGGCCGTGCCGGGGCCGTCGCCGAACCGGACGAGGGGGGCGTCCCCCGCCCCCTCGTACAGGTCCAGGGAGAACGTCACGGGGACGGTGAAGACGTCGCTGCCGCCGGGTGCCTCGGCGGACTGCTCGAAGCCGGTCGCGGCGCCCGTCGACACGGCGGCCCCGGTCTGCCGGGTGCCGGTGTGGTCGCCGCCCGCCTCGAGGATGCCTTCGCCGTCGCCGAGCGGGATGCCGAAGGCACCGCCGCCGCCGGCCGTGCCGGTGAACGCGGTCCCCCGCCGCCGTGCCGAGGACGCCTCGTACCTGCTGATCCCGTGCCGGCCGACGTCGGGCAGCCGGCGCGTGTGCGCGGTGGGCCGGGAGATGTCGCGTACGACGCCCAGGCGCAGTCGGACCCGGCGGGTGCCGGCCAGTGTGCGGGGCAGTTCGAACCACAGGGAGTGCCCGCCGTCGACGGCGCCGGTCATGGCGGCGGCGAGGCCGAGCCGGCCGCGCAGCTGCCGCAGCCTGCGCAGGTTGGTCAGGCGTGCCTGGCGCAGCGGCTCGTCCAGCCGCATCGGCAGGGTGGTGTCGTGGTGCTCGGCGGGCGGCAGGAACCCCTCCTGGCGCAGCCACTGTTCGGCGCGCTCCAGCAGCCGGCCGGCGCCCTCGGCCGCGAACACCGTCTCGGCGGTGCCGAGAGCGTGCAGACCCTCCAGCCGCGGGGGGAGTTCGCGTGTCTCCCCGGGGCCGGGCCGCCGCCCTTCGAGGGTGCTGCGGTCCGGCGTCGTCAGGCGCGCCCCGTCCTCCCAGGGCCCGAAGGTCCGGCGGACCTCGCCCCCGCCGGCGCCGTACAGCGTGAGTTCGTAGGTGACGGCGGCGGGGGTGAGCAGGTGGGTGCCCTGGTGGGTGAGGACGTGGGTGAGGGTGGCCGAGCCGGTGACGTCGTGCGCCTCGTCGACCTGCCAGCCGGCGCCCAGCCGCCCGGTGAGGCGGCCGCCGACGGAGGTGGTGAAGGCGGGGTGGCCGGGCCTGTGGTCGGCGGTGAGGCCCGGCCCGCCCGCGGCCTCGACCCCGATCCCGCTGGTGAACCTGGCGGAGTGCTCCAGGCTCACGCCGTGCGACAGGTGCGTCTCCAGGTCGAACGCGTGCGCGGGGGTGACGAGGGTGGGGTGGCCCGGGGTGAGCCGGGCGGTGAGACGGAGCACGCCCACCGCGTGGTCGTCGGCGTCCGTCAGCACCGGGGAGAACACTCCGCCGTCGGCCTGCAGTTGCAGGGTGCCGCGCAGGAACTGCTCGGAGAGGAACTCCTCCAGGGCCTGCCGGGATTCCTCGCTCAGCCCGGTCAGGGCCGCGAGGGCGGGTTCGGTGAGCGCCCCGGCGAGCAGCCGGCCCGGTTCCGCGATGCTCTCGGCGCCCCACAGCGGGATGTCGTCCAGCGCCGCGGCCCGGGTCGGGAGGGCCTCGCGCGCGCCGTCGTCCAGGACCCGGTGCGCGGGCAGCCGGGTGGTGACCGTGCCGTGGGACCGCGCGGGCGACCAGCCGCCCGGGGTCTCGCGGGGCGTGTCGACCCGCACCTGCCAGCGGGCGTCCAGCTCCAGCGGAAGGGCCGGGTCCTTGGACTGCTGCCTGCTGGTGATCCGGAAGGTCTCGCCGACCCCGACGCTCTCGGTGAGCTGGTGGTGGACGAGGGTCATGGTGACCGACACGTCGCCGCGGTGCAGGGGCCCTCCCCCGCCGGCCGGTCCGGCCAGGGTCCAGGGCAGGGCCCCGGTGCGGAAGTTGCCCCAGTTCTCGCCCGCGGAGGACGTCTGCGACCCTTCGGCCGACCTCTCCACCCCGACGTCGCCCGGCGGGCGGCGGTCCCCCGTCTGCTCCGTCGGGAGCACGGGGTCGCGGTGGGCCAGCCGGATGTCCACGGTCCGTTCGCGGCCGTCGTGGTGGACGGTGATTCGGTGGCCCCGGCTGCCGCGCAGCGAGGGGCGGTGCAGTTCGATCGCGGCGGCGCCGAGCGCCTCCTCCAGGTGCGCCCGGACCGCTCCCGCCCCGGACTCCGGTATCCCGAGCGCCTCGGTGATCTGTGTGTACAGGCCGTCGAGGACCGGCGCGGGCGTCTCCTCGAACCAGGCGAGGTCGACGTGCCCGTCGTGCGCGGTGCCGTAGGCGCGGGCGTACGCGGACAGTTCACCGCGGGGCGCGGCGGGGGACGACGGGGCGGCGGACGCGGTGGCAGGCGGGGCGGCGGGGGGCGCGGGCTCACCGTCCTCACCGGCTTCGACGACGTCGACGTCGGTGAGGCCGCCGGTGCGCGCCTGGTCGAGGAAGCGTTCCAGGGCGTCGGCGGTCAGCGCCCGGTCCCAGCCCTGCCGGGCGGCCCACCCGCCCACGAGGTGTTCCAGCGTCCGCCAGGTCAGCGGCCCGGTGTCGCTGTTCCCGGCGGCCCCGGTCCGCAGTGTCTCCAGGGCGCCCAGACCCTCCAGGAGGGAATGGAACTCGGCGGCGCGGGCGGGATCGGTGTCGATGGTCCCGCCGTGGGTCGCCCGTAGCGCGCGCACCCAGCGCAGGGCGCGCTCGGCGCGCTCGGGGACCGTCCCGGCGAGCCCGGCGCGGTCGGCGAGCGCGGTGAGGCCGTCCGCCGTGGGCTCGGGGGCGAGTTCCTCGATGCGGAAGGCCGGGGCGTCGGGGTCGTCGAACTTGACGAGGCGGTCCGTGCGTCCCGCGCCCAGCTCCAGTCCGAGCGAGGCGTCGGAGGAGACGACCGTGCGCCGGGTCTCGTTGGCGATGAGCTGGGCGGGCGCCGGGTGTGCGAGCCGGTCCGCGCGGACGGAGGGCCGGGCGGCGGTCTCGCACCACAGCATCCACACCGGCCGGTCGGGCGGCATCCGCCGCAGGCTCCGGCGGCGGGCGAGCATCCGGCCCAGCTCCCGGGCCTCGACGTACTGGTCCTTCCCGGTGCTGCGCCGCGGCAGGACCATGCGGCCGCCGTCCCCGTGGCCGGCGGCGATGTAGGAGTCGGCGAAGGCCCGGGGCAGCGGGCGGGGGGCGCCCCGGCGGGAGGGTGTGTTCCCGGTGGCCGCCCGCAGGTCGTAGTAGTCGCGGACCGCGGACGCCGAGCGGAACCCCTCCTCGGCGTCCGCCATGTCGCGCGGGGTGAGGAAGGCGCGGCCGGTCAGCCGCTTCCCGTCCGCGGTGGTCAGGGCGAAGGACTGGACGTCGCCGTCGGGGAACACGCTCCCGTCGGCGGCGGTGACCGTCGCCGACGGGTCCTCCTGCACGAGTCCGGGGTCGCTCGGGATCCAGGTGCCCGTGGGCCGGTCGCCCCGGCCGGAGACGACGAGGACGGGGTACCGGCGGCCGGCGACACGGGTGGACGGGCGCAGCCGCACCTGGCCGTCGGTGGACCACACGCGCCCCGCGGTGCGCTCGGCCACGGTCCTGGCCAGCGTCTCGTCGCGCTGACCCTCGGGGTCCGCCACCAGCAGGACCACCGGGTCGCCCGGGCGGCGGGCGGGGTCGTGGGCGATGATCTCGGCGAACTCCTCGTCGTCGACCGTCCGTTGCCCGCCGTCCGGGCCCTTGAGGATCAGCAGGCCGGTGTCGGCCCGTACGGCGAAGACCAGGTGGGCGCGCGGGCCCCAGGGTGACGGGACCTCGGTGAGCCTGCCGTCCCGGTCCAGGCCCACCCGGTCCGCCAGGAGCCGCGGGTCGGCGATCCCCGTCCAGTTCCGTCCGGCGGGACGCCCGTCGGGCCCGGCCATGACCGTCGCGGCGGACAGCCGCCCCGACTGCTGGAAGACGTGGGCGGCGATCGCGGCCAGGCTCGAGGCCCGCCCCTGCGGCACGGCGCCGGCGGCCCCCACCAGGGCGCCGAGGTAGTCGGACTCGCCCAGCGCGTGGGTGTCCGGCAGGTGGAGGACGCGGCGGACGATGCCGTCCAGGTCGATCGGACCGGTCCCGAAGCGGGCGTCGCCGGCGCGGGCGCCGTCCAGCACGGCGAGGGCGGCGACCAGTTGGGGCAGCCGGGCCTCGGTGGCGGGGCCGGGCCCGAACGCGCGGACGACGGCGTCGGACAGCTCGCGGTAGCGCTCCCGGCTCACACCGCCGGCGGGGGGTGCCGCGGGGACGCCGGCCGGTGCGGGCGCGGACCGGCGCGGACCGGGCGCCGGGACGGGGGCCGGGTCGTGGGCCCGCGCCCGGTGGGCGTCCTCCGCCCGGTCCCACAGCGCCCGGAACCCCTCGAACATCTCCTCCTCGGCCCGTGTCTCCCGCACCGGGTTGACGGCGCCCGAGAAGACCGCGTCCGGGTCGGCCCCGTACAGCCTGCGCAGCAACGGCAGCAGCGTCGGCTGGAACCGGGCCACCCACTGCGGGCCGGCGTTGTTGCGGCGCTCCCCGGTGAACGGGTCGAGCCCCGCGTTGGCCCGCAGGTACACGTTGGTGAGCTGGGCGAAGAACTCGTACTCGTCCCGCGACGAGTAGTTCGGGCCCCGGCGCCGCCCGTCCCCGCCCGCCGAGTACAGCGGACCGTCCGGCCACGCCTCTTCGCCGGTCGCGGCGAACGCCTCCCGGATCAGCCGCTTGTCCGCCTCGTCGAGCCCGTACTGGTGGACGGTGTGCGCCACCTCGTGCACCGTCGACGAGTAGCCGTCCGGGTGGAAGGGGTGGTCCGTGGCCACCGTCGTCCGTTCACCGAGCAGGTTCTCCTCGGTGACGCCCGCGGTGCGCCGGCCGACACCCCGCACGCCCTCCCACGGGCGCCCGTCGGCCGTGCGGCGGCCGGCCAGGTCGCGGAACGGGCCGAGCGACGTGATCGCCTCGCCCCGCGGCACCACCACCACGCGCGAGCCGCCCTTCAGCAGCCGTGCCGCCACCTCCGGGTCGCGCAGCAGCCGTGCCACCTGCGTCCGCACCGCGCCGCGCGCGGAGACCGGACGCTCCACGCCCGCCGGCACCCGCACCATCAGCTCCGCCGCCACCTCGGCGAACTCCCCCGCCGGCAGCGTCCGGCGCAGCCCGTCCACCACCGCCGGGTCGGCCGCCAGCCGCTCCCGCTCCGCCGACGCCAGCCCCGCCAGCGCCGTCCGCCGCTCCCCGGCGGGCAGCCCCGTCAGCCATCCGACGGAGTCGGCGGGGACGCCGCCGGGTGTGGCGGCCGACGGTTCCGGCATCTTTGACGGCGCGGGGGTCGCGGGCTCCCGCA
The DNA here is from genome assembly GCF_030816915.1 of Streptomyces sp. B3I8. Taxonomy (NCBI): domain Bacteria; kingdom Bacillati; phylum Actinomycetota; class Actinomycetes; order Kitasatosporales; family Streptomycetaceae; genus Streptomyces; species Streptomyces sp. B3I8. Next base: position 324,918 of record NZ_JAUSYN010000001.1, read on the forward strand.
GCGGGATGCGCAGCGCGGTGCCGGTGCCGTCCTCCGGCACCAGATACAGGGCCGAGGCGTCCGCGACGATCCGGTGGGACGCCGCGTCGGGGTCCAGGTCCGCCATGACGCCCGCGAGGGTGTCCATGTTGGCGACGCGGCCCGCCCAGCCGCTGTCCCCGCGCAGCAGGGTGCCCGTCTCCGTGTGGACGAAGTCGTCGCCGAACCGCGTCCACCCCGTGGGCGGCACCTCGTGCCCGCCGGGGAGCCTGAGGTGTCCGGTGTCGGCGACGTCGTACCGGAAGGGCTCCGAGCGGGAGGCCGCGGCGCGCACATAGGTGAACCACCGGCCGGGCGCCCCGTCCGCGGGGGTGCCCGGCGCGGGCAGGTCGGTGAGGGGGACGACGGAGGCGGGGGCGACGCCGCCGAAGCGGGGCCGCACGAGGGTGACCGGGCGGCCGATCGGCCACTGCCGCGCCACCGGGTCGAGACCGTCGTCGCGCGAGCCGCCCTTCAGGCCCGGCTGCCGGGTGCCGTCGCGCGGCCCCCGGACGGCGGTCCGCCGCGGTCCGCCGCGCCGGTCGTCGACCGTGAGGTCCACCGTGCCGGTGTCCCCGTCGGGTGCGGCGGACCGCCCCTCGCGGGCCGTGACCGGCTCGACGGTGAGCAGGTCGGCGGTGAGACGGGGATGCGGGGTGCCGTCCTGGAGCGCGTCCAGCTCCCGCGCGAGTTCCTGCCGGAACGAGGCCGCGACCGCCGCCGCCCGGGCCCGTGCCGTGTCCCGGCCGGTCAGGCGCCCGGTGTGGCGGCCGGTGACCCGGACGTCCGGCAGCGGCAGTCCGCCCGCCGCGTTCCACAGCGCGGTCCTGGCCACCACCTCGGCCAGGTGCCGCAGGGCGTACCGCGCGCCCTCGGGCGTGTGCGTGGCGCCCCGGTCGAAGGTGACGGACACCGGCAGTGCCTGCTGTCCGCGCAGCACCACGGCGGTGAACAGGTTCGCCTGGGCCGAGGGCCGGTCCTCGTACAGTTCCGCGTTGGTGTCGTGGGCCGTCTCGCCCGGGCGCCGCGAGTACATCCGCAGGTACCACTGGTGGCTGCCCGGAATGACCGCCTCGAGCTGTCCGACGCGCTGCGCGGCGGCGCGGACGGCGCCCTCCAGCGTCCGCTCGGCGGCGGCACGCTCCGGCGAGCCCTCCGGCGCCGCCCGCAGCGCCTCCTCGGCCCGCTTCGCCCCGGTCAGGGCCAGGGTCAGGTCCAGGTGGCCGTGCAGCTCGGCCAGGTCCCGGGCGGCGGCGCCGGCGCTCTGCCGACGCTCGATCTCCCGGCGCAGCCGTGCCGCGTTCTCCCGCAGTTCCTCCAGCTCGTGGATGCGCAGGTTGGCCCGCACCGCCCGGCGGTGGCGGTGCTCGCGCTGGGAGACCCGCGTGTGGTTCTCCAGGGAGATCTGGTGGCTGCCGTCCTCACTGGCCAGGACGACGGTGCCGAAGTGGTAGCCGAAGCGCGGCCGGACGGGGTCCTCGGGCCGGGCATAGTTGATCTCCAGGCTCGGCCCGCCGTGTTCGCCGCGTGCCGCGACGGACTGGAAGAGGTAGCCCTCGCCGATGCCGGCCCAGGCGTGCTCGTTGACGCCGATCCGGCGTGCGGCGCCGGACAGGGCGTCGCGTCTGGGGTCGGCCGCCTTCGCGGGGCTGAGGGCGCTGCCGTAGGCGCGGCCGGGCAGCGGGCCGCCGCCGTCGCCCCCGGCGGGCCGGTCGTCGCGGCGGACGTACGAGGCCGCCCACACCGGGCCGGTGTCGTCCGGCGGCAGCCCGCCGTCCGCGACGGTGCCCAGGGCCTCGGCGAGGTGGTGGGTGCCGGTGACCTCCACACCGTCGGAGGCGTTGACCGGGGCGGTGACCGCCGGGCCGCCCTCCGCCGGGCGGAAGACCAGGTGCGACGTGCGGAAGTTCCCGGCCAGCATGTCGGCGAAGTCCCGGCAGGCCTCCTCCATGGACTGGCCCGGGCGGGTCGGGAAGTCGGGCGTCACCCGGTACAGCCGCCGCCTGCCCCCGCCGGGGACGGGCAGGACGATGCTCAGCTCCTCGTCGGCCCGCAGGCGCACCGCGAGGCCGGCGCGCGCCTGCGCCACCGACGCGCGGGCGATGGTCTCGGCCGTCGCGAAGACCTGTTGTCCGTACGCCCCGTCCTCGACCGCGAGGGTGCGGTCCGCGGAGATCCGCAGGACGGGCCGCTCCGTGACGAGCGTCTCGTGAGTGCGCTGCGCGGACAGGGCGAGCCGGGGGACGTCCCCGGTGTCACCGGTGTCACCGGTGTCACCGGTGCTCCCGGTGTCCGCCGGCGTCCGCGGGGCCCGCCACTCGCCCCGGATCCCGCCGGGCCGGCGGAACAGCACGCCCGCGCCGCGCCGGTCCGTCACGCCGTAGTGCGTCGTCGTCAGCGGCGCGGGGCGGCGGGGGCGCGTGCCGTCGGCGGGGTCGGAGCCGGGGTCGGGGTCGGAGCCGGGGTCGGGGACCGGGGCGGGCTCGTCCTCGTACATGCCGAGGATGTCCGACACGTCCCCGTCGCTGTCGCTCTCGCCGTCGCTGTCACCCTCGCCGTCCCGGTCCGGCCGGACGGAGGTCCACAGCGGGCCGGCGGCCTCGTCGACGGGGCCCAGGGTGAGGTGGTCGGCACCGGTGCGCCAGTCCGTGGACAGGCGGGGGTCGTGCTCGGAGTACCAGACCCTGCCGCCGGTCAGGTCGGCGACGTGCCCGGCCAGGGCCGCGATCCGCGGGTGCGGGAAGGCGAGGACGATGTCGGCGCCGGCGGGCCGCGCCCCGTCCCGCGCGACGAGCAGGGCGAACTCGCCGAGGTCGTCCAGGACGAGCCTGCCGCGCGCCGTGTGCAGCACGATCGAGTCCCCGTCGGTGCCGGCGAGGAGCATGTGGGGGGCGGACCACGGGGCGGGCCACGCGCTCGGCTCGCCGTCCTCGTCCTCCACCGTGTAACTGGTCGGCGGCGGCACCTGGTCACCGGTGCCGGTCCAGTTCCGCCCGGTGCCGTTCTCCGGCGTCAGCCGGCTCTCCCGGCCCAGGGCGGCGTCGCGGCGCCCGAGACGGTGGGCGAGGGCGCCGGCGTCGGCCAGTTCGGCGGGCGAGGCGGCGAGGGCCAGCGACCCGAGGAGCCGCAGGTGCCGTGCGTGCACGGTGATGTCCGGGCCGAGGCCGAGGACCCGCCGGGCCAGGTCGTGCACCTCGCCGGGCCCGCCGGTGGCCACGGACGTGTCGGACGCCTGCGCCCGGGCGAGGGCGCGCAGCGACGCCGCCGTGTCCCGGAGCGTCCGTGGCGTGTGGTCGCGCCGGGCGGCGGGGCCGAAGAGGAGACCGGCCCACGCGTCCCGTACGGCGCCGGACTCGCTGCGGGGGCGGGTGGAGTTGCGGGTGACGCCGGTGGTGCCGGCGGTGCCGGGGTCGTCGGTGAACCGGAACTGCGCGAGGGCCTCGGCCTCGGAGGGCGCGGGGTCCGGTGTCGCCCGCTGCCCGGGGGGCGGGCCGAGCGGCCGCCCGGGGGACACTGCGGACGGCGCGGACGACGCGGCCGGCGCTGCGGATGCGGCCGGCGCGGCGGATGCGGCCGGCGCGGCGGATGCGGCCGGCGCGGCGGATGCGGCCGGCGCGGCGGATGCGGCCGGCGCGGCGGGCGTGACGGGTGCGGCGGGCGGCACCGGCGGGGCGGGGGTGATGCTCACGTCCTGGTCGGTGAGCGTGCCCGCCCGTGCCTGGTCGAGGAAGTGGCGCAGGCTGTCCCCGGTCAGGGCCCGGTCCGCGCCCCGGCGTACGGCGTGCTCCCCCACGAGGTGTTCGAGCGTCCGCCAGGTCAGCGGGCCGGTGTCGCTGTTCCCCTGGGCGTTCACCCGCAGCATCTCCAGGGCGCCGAAGCCCTGGAGGAGTTCGGTGAACTCCGTCCTGCGGGAGGGGCTGCTGTCGATGTCCACGCCGTACGTCGCCCGCAGCGCCCGCACCCAGCGCAGCGCCCGGGTCAGGCGCTTCTTCGACAGCGACGGCGGGAGCCCGGCGATCTCGGTGAGGACCGCGAGCGCCACCTTCAGCGGTTCGGGACGGAACTCCTCGAACCTGTGGGCGGGACCGGCCGGGTCGTCGAACTTGACCAGAGCCGGCGGGTTGCCGTTCCTCGCCTCCAGGAGGGTCAGCGCACCGTCGACGGCGTGCACGACGCGGCCGGTCCGGTTGGCGACCGACTGCGCCGCCACCGGGTGCTCCAGCAGGTCCGTGCCGGGTGCGCGCAGGGCCTGCCGGCACCACAGGATCCACACCGGCTGGTCGTACGGCAGCCGGGCGAGGCTCTTGCGGCGGGCCAGCATGCGGCCGAACTCCCCGGCGTCCACACGTGCGTTGCCGCCGGTGCTGCGACGCGGAAGGGCCATGGCACCGGGGTCGCCGTGGCCGATGGTGACATAGGAGTCCGCCAGGGCCCGGGGCAGGGGGAGGAGACCGCTGCTGCGGGCCGGCTCTCCGGACGGGGACGCTTCCTGGTGGTCGACGTAGTGCCGCATCGCGGACACTTCACGGGCGGGCCTCTCGAATTCCGCCATCTCCCGCGGGTCGAGGAAGGCACGCCCGGTCAGCTGCTGCCCGTCGAGTGTGGTCAGCGCGAACGAGTACACGTCGTCCTCGGGGAACGCGCTGCCGTCGGTGGCGGTGACCGTCGCCCGCGGATCGTCCGGCGCGAGGCCCGGGTCGCTCGGTACCCAGGTGCCGGTGGCCGTGGACGCCTGGGGATCGGCGGCGAGGACGGGCAGCAGCGCGCCGGACAGGCCGGAGCCCGGGGCCAGGTACAGGTGGCCGTCCGTGGACCACACCCTGGCGCCGACCCGGTCCGCCGTCCGGCGCGCGAGGGCCTCGTTGCGCAGCCCCTCGGGGTCCGACACCAGCAGGATCACCGGGTCGCCGGGGCGCCGGTCGGGGTCGTGCACGACGAGCTCGGTGAACACGTCCTCCTCGACCGCCATGTCGGCGCCGCCGGCGTGGCGCAGGCGCAGCAGGCCGGTGTCGGTGCGTTCGGCGACCACCACGTGGACCTGACCGGGCCACGGTGCCAGGGCTCGGGTGATCTGCCCGGCCTCGTCGGCCCCCACCCGGTCCACGCGCACGCGCAGGTCCGGCTGTGCGGTCCAGTTCCGGCCGGTGGGGCGCCCGTTGCCGTCGGTGACGGCGGTCGACGGGGCCGGATTGCCGGAGCGGTGGAAGATGTGGGCGGCGACGGCGGCGAGAGTGGCGGCCCTGCCGTGGCGTGCGGCACTGGCCACCGCCGCCAGGGTGTTGCGGTACTCCGGGTGGCCGAGGGCCGTCGCGGGGGTCACGTGGAACAGCCACCGCACGATGCCGTCCAGATCGACCGGCCCCGCGCCGAACCGCCGGTCCCCGGCGCGGGCCGCGTCCAGCACGGTCATGGCGTCGAGCAGGCCCCGGTGGTCGGCGTCTGCGGTGATGCCCGGCCCGAAGACCCGCACCAGGGCGTCGGCGGGGCTCTCGGCGGTCGGCACGGACGGGGTACCGGCGGGTGGCGCGGCGGGCGGGGCGGCGGGGGCGGTCCGCACGTCGTCGTCGCGATCGGCGAGGCCGCGGGCGCGTGCCGGACGGGGAGCGCGCTGCGGGGCGTCGTCCGGTATGTCGTCCGGCGCCCCGTCCCGGTCCTGCCGGGGGGAGGCGGGCGTCGCGTCCGGACCCGCCGAGACGACGGCCGGGCGGGCGCCCGGACCGGCCGGGACGCCGGACGGGGAGGAGCCCGGGCCGGCCGGGGAGACGTCCGGCCCGGACGAGGAGGTGACGCCGGGCGTCGGGGTGGTGCTCGGGCCGGACGAGGAAGTGACGGTGCGCGTCGGGGAGGTGACGGTGGCCGTCGGGCCCGTCTCCGTCTCCTTCTCCGCCCCCGTCATGGCCTCGATGGCGTGGAGCGCCTCCGGCGGGAGGACCGGCCGGGGCCCGCCCTGCGGGGCGGGACGGATCCCGGCGTGGCGCAGGATCTGCCGCAGGACCGCCGTGTCGCTCTCCGTGCGGCGGCGGTCGCGCTCGCCGGGTGCCAGGGCCGGGTCGTCGGGCGGCAGCCCGATGCGGAACGGGTCCGACGCGGCAGGGGTGTCCGTCACGGACAGCTCCACGGCCCCGCCGGTACGGGCATCGGTACCCGTCGGCGGGTCGACGAGGCGCACCTCGACGTGCAGCCGGTCGCCGGACTCCGGGAGGTACGAACCGTCGTTGACGCCGGAGTCCAGCAGGGCGCGCATCCGCTCCTGCAACTCCTGGCGGGTCTCGGGGCCGGCGCCGGGTCCCGCTGTCACCGGGAGCTCCAGCGTGAGGGCCCGCACCCACCTGCCGTCGTCGGTGGGCACGCGCTGCACCGTGGTCCGGCCGGCCGGACCACCGCCCCGCTCCGCACCGCCCGGCCGCGAGGGCGCGCCGTCGGACACGGCCCCCGCGTCCACGTGCACGACGTGCGGGGGCACGGAGGCCTGCCGGGGCCGCCACTGCTCGGGACGGACGGGTTCCGGGTGCGCGGGACGGGCGGGGTGGACGGCGGGCGCCGGTCCGGTCCCGTCGGCGGCGGACGGCACGGTGGTGCCGGTGCCGGTCTCCTCCGTACGGTTGCCGTCCGCGCGGGTGCCGGCGGTGTCCTCCCCGGTACCCCCGAGGTCGCGGTACCGGTTCCGCGCGGCCGGGTCGTGGTCACCGGCGGACGTACCGCCCCGGCCGCTGCCCGCCCCGGACTCCGTACGCGGTCCGGACTCCGTACGCGGTCCGGCCCCGGCGCCCCCGGCCGCCGGGTGGGCGGCATGACCGGGGGCCTCCGGCGCCGGGCCGGGTGTGCCGGGGAGTCCGTCACCGGGCGCGGGGTCCGGCACCGTGTGGAGGGTGCCGTCGTCGGACGCGGTGTCCCCTGTCGTGCCGCGAGCCCCCGGCGAGGACACCGGCGCGGTGGCGGCAGGTGCGGTCGGAGTGGACGGGGAGGACGGGGAGGACAGGGGGGACAGGGAGGACGCCGTGGACGGAGTTGACGTCACGCCGCCACCGGTCGGCACGGTGCCCGCACCGCCCGACGGAGCTCCCGTCGGCACCGTCCCTGCACCGGGCAGGGGCGCGGTGCCGAACCGCCCGGCCGGCGAGGAACCACCGACTCCCGCCCCCGGATAGGGATCCCCGCCGGTGGTCGGAACGTAGCCGTTCGAGCCCGCGCCCGTACCGGCACCGACATCGGTTCCGGTGCCCGTACCGGTGCCGGTGCCGGTGCCGAAGTCCGTATCGGCACCGGCACCGCTGCCGACATACGTGTCGGTGTCGGTGTCGAAGTCGCTGTCGATCGTGTACACCGTGGCCGTGTCGGAGTCCGGGTACGGATCCGGATACGGCTCCGTGGTGCCCCCCGCGTCCGGGATCCGCGTCCCGTCCTTCGACGTGCCGGTGTACGCCCCCGTGACGGGCGTGTGCGGAACGGCGGTGTGCGGAGGCGGTGTCCACGTCGGCGTCGGCGTGCCCGTAGTGGTGATCGCGTGCCCCGACGCCCCGCTCCGCGGGCTCCCGGACGGGAAGAGTGCGGAACCCGGTCCGGGCAGCGGGTTGGCGGTGCCGGACGGGCCCCGGTAGCCGGTGAACGCGTTGTTCAGCGACTTCCCGGCGCGCTCGATACCGGCGCCGATGACCATTTCGCTGACGGCGCTGGCGCTGCCGCCGGCGAGGGACAGCAGGTCGAACTTCCACTTGCCGTCCATCAGTCCGTTGACGAGGAACTCGGCGACGCCCTCGCTGGGCCCCTCGCTGGCGCCGTCGCGGAACGCGTGGCCGCCGAACTGCGCGTACTTGTTGCCGCCGAAGTTCTTGAACTGGTTCTTGTAGACGTTCCCGATGGTCTTGGAGATGCCCGAGCCGAGGGAACCCGCGATGGCGCCCACCGCGGCGGACTTGAGGATGTCCTTGACGTCGAATCCGCCCGGCCGGCGTTTGCCGTCGTTGAGGGCGATCATGGCCAGCCGCACCGCGAAGGTGGTGAGGGCCTCCTGCACCGCCTCGCTCAGGCCGGGCATGAGGTGCGTCTGGTTGAGGAGGCGGAACAGGACGGTGAGCACGGCCAGCCGGGAGCGGGCCTTGGCCAGGGCGGTCTGGCCGAAGGAGAGGCCGCCGGTGAAGAAGGACATCGCCGCGATGATCGCGAGATGGGCCAGGAGCAGGAGGGCCTCGGCGATGATCTCGTACTTGGACTCCATGATGTTCCTGGAGTGCTTCGTCCGGTTGTCCGAGATCTGCCGCAGCTGGGCGGACAGGTCCGACATGGTGTCCGAACCGTGCCGGTCGGTGAGGGTGGCCATCGCCTCCTTGAAGCGGTCCGCCACCTCGGGCGGCAGGGCGCCGTCCACCTTTCCGACCAGGTCGTTGATGCGGTCGCGCAGGTCCAGCACCCGGTTCCCGTAGTCGTCGTACGGCTCACTGCTCTCGTACGCCATGTCGGAGGACCCCTGCAGCGGCAGTTCGCCGAGCAGGACGAAGAGGATCCAGCGGACCTCGTCGGGGAATTCGATGCTGTCGCGGATCAACGTCAGTGCTTTCCACTGCCCTTGTCGCCCACGGCGCCGGTCTGCCCCTTGAGCAGGGCGATGTCGTCCATCGCCTGCCCCTGGGCGCCGCGGATGCCGTGGAGCTCCTGGAGGTGGCCCTCCACGATGCCGACGAAGGCGTCGCCGATGGCGCCGAGGGCGTCGACGACGTACTGCACGTCCTTCCTGGACTGCGGGCCCGCCTCGCGGGCGAAGTCGTCGTCGACCCCGTACCAGTTGGAGGTGGGCTCCGTGGCGGCCACGAAGTCACCGGCCATGCCCCGGACGTCCTTGCCGAGTTCGCGCGCCTGCGTGATGAACGACGAGAGCAGCGCGGGGTCGGCCTCGAAGGCCTTTCCGTATCCGTAGGTCATCGCGTCATCCCTTCTCGCCGTCCTCGGTGATCTCGTCGCGGAGCCCGTCGCCCGCCCGCCGGCGGGCTTCCTCGTCCTTGTCGACGGTCTCCAGCAGGGGCCCGAAGATGTCGTCCCACTCCACGCCGGAGCCCTCGACGTGCGGCTGGAGCCCCGGGGTCTCGGACAGGGGCCGGAAGGCGTCCAGCACCATCCGCGCCACGTCGGCCTGGGCCTGGCGTACGGCCTCGATCAGGGCCGCGGAGAGCTGGGCGGCGCCCATGGTGCGGTACTTGCCGTTGAGGAACCGCACGTCGGCGAGGTGTCCCTGGGCGTCGACGATGACCTCCACGCTGCGGTCCTTCGAACGGACCGTCACCGTGGTGGCCCGCAGTTGCCGCTCGGCCCGGTCCACGGCCTGCCTGGTCTCCTCCAGTTCGGAGATGGCCCTGGCGAGCCTGTCCTTGATCGGTTCTGTCATGTCGTGCTCTTCCTCACCCGTCTCAGCGGCCGATGGCCGTGGCCGGAGCGGCGTCCTCGTCGGTGCCCCACACGTCCTCGTCCTGGTCGGTCCACGAGGCCCGTTGGCGGTCGCCGCTCTCCGTCTGCTGCTGTCCGGGGCCGCCGCCGCCCATGGGCGGGGCGAAGGGCGCGCCGCCCATCGTGGCGACGTTGTTGCGGCTCGCCGTGGTCACCGTCTCCTCCGGTCCGGCCCGGCCGACGGAGCGCCGCGTGGTGACGGGCTGGCCGTCGTCGAACATGGCCCGCACCCGTTCGCCCTCGCCGCCCGCGCCACCGCTGCTCATCCCGTTGAGGCGCGTCCCCATGGGCAGCATCGGCATGCCGCCGCCCGCTCCGTTGCCCGCGCCCATGCCGTGCTCCGAGGCGTCCGGGGAGTCGGACAGGTCGTCGTACAGCTCCTCCTCGTAGCCGTCGCCGTACGAGGGCGAGTAGAGGGAGGAACCGCCGCCGGGATGCGCGCCGGAGATGCCGCCGGGGCCGGTGGGCAGGGTCTGGCCGGGGTCGATGGGTGTGGTGACCGTCGTGCCGTCGGGCCGTTGCGTGGTGATGGTGCCGTGGTCGGGATCGAGGACGCTGGTGCTGCCGTCGGGGAGCGAGGTGGTGAGCCGGCCGTCCGGCCCCAGGGTGGTCGTGCTGCCGTCGCTGTTGGTGAGCGACTCCCCCGGGCGCAGATCACCGGTGAGGACGGAGCCGTCGGGGCGGGTGGTGACCACCTCGCCGCCGGGCAGGTCGATGTGGCGTGAGGTGCCGTCCGGGTAGTCCAGGGTCACCGAGCCGTCGGGGTTGAGGGTGGTCGTGGCGCCGTCGGCACCCGGCCCGCCACCGCCGCCGGGCAGGGACAGTCCGTCCGGCAGCCCCGCGTCGGCGCCGAGCGCCCCGGTCCGGCGGTCGTAACGGTCCTGGGCCTCGCGCTGCTGCTGCTCGGCCCGGCGTTCCGCCTCCGTCTGCTTCTGCTCGGCGCGGGTCTCGGCCTCCGCCTGCTTCTTCTCCTGCTCCGCCTGCTTCTGGTCCTGTTCCGCCTGGAGCCGGTCCTGGCGTTCCTCGGCCGCGTGCTGCTGCTGTTCCTGACGGTCCCGGTACTCGGTCTCCGTCCGGATCTGCCGCTGCTCCTGCTCCTTCTCCTTCTGTTCCTGCGCCTGCTGGGCGGCGGCCTGCTTCTTCTCCTGCTCCTGCTCCTTGGCCTCCTGCTTGCGCTCGGCCTCGGCCTGCTTGTCCTCCTGTTCCTTCTCCTTCGCCTCCTGCTTGTCCTGCTGCTCCTTCTCCTTGGCCTCCTGCTTCTGCTCGGCGGCGGCCTGCTTCTCCTCGGCCTCCCGCTCCTTGCGTTCCTGCTTCTCCTCCTGTTCCTGTTCCTTGGCCTCCTGCTTGCGCTCGGCCTCGGCCTGCTTCTGCTCCTGCTCCTTCTCCTTGCGCGCCTGGTCCTTCTTCTGCTGCTCGCGCTCCTGCGCGGCCTGCTGAGTCAACAACGTCTGCTGCTGTGCGGCCTGGGCCTCTTTCTGGTCCTGCTTGGCCTGCAGCTCCTCCCGCTTGTCGTCGGCCTCCTTCTGCCTCTGTTCCTGCTTCTGCTCGGCGGCGGCCTGCTTCTCCCCGGCCTCCTTCTCCTTCTGTTCCTGCTTCTCCTCCTGCTCCTTCTCCTTCGCCTCCTGCTTGTCCTGCTGCTCCTGCTGCTGCTGTTCCTGCTTGCGCTCGGCGGCGGCCTGCTTCTCCTCCTGCTCCTTCTCCTTGCGTTCCTGCTTCTCCTCCTGCTCCTGTTCCTTCGCCTCCTGCTTGCGCTCGGCGGCGGCCTGTTTCTCCTCCTGCTCCTTCTCCTTCGCCTCCTGCTTCTGCTCCTGCTCCTTCTCCTTCGCCTCCTGCTTGCGCTCCGCCTCGGCCTGCTTCTGCTCGGCGCGTGCCTCGGCCTCCGCCTGCTTCTTGTCGGCGCGGTCCTCCGCCGCCGCCTGCGCCTTCGCCGCGCGGTCCTCGGCCTGCTTCTGTTTCTCGTCGGCCCGGTGCTCGGCCTCTTCCTTCTCCTTCTTGGCCTCGGCCTTGTCGTGCGCCGCGAGGTCGGTGGTGTACTTCTGCGTCAGGTCGACGGTCTCCGTCTGCACCTTCTTGGGGAAACGCTCGTCGTTGAAGGCGTTCTCGATGTCGATCAGCGCCTGCTTGCCGGCGCTGGAGAGGATGTCCTTCACCGACTTCTGCCAGCGGCGGATGGCCTCTTCGCCGATCTTCTTCCAGGTGTCCTTGTTCTCCAGCGGCCCGAAGGCGCGGGATCCGCCGTAGAACCCGGGGAACTTCACGTAGTGGTTGCCGGTGCTCACGCCGCGGCCGGAGAAGTTGTACTTGAAACGGACCTTGGTGAGGTTGTGGTACCAGACCTCGTCCGTCACCTCCAGCAGCACGTCGTGCAGCCAGCGCAGCGGGTTGCCCAGGTAGAGCTGCCACCTGTCCCACTCGTTCCACAGCCGCTGGGCGGCACCCTGCACCTGCCTGCGGAAGGCGCGCAGGTCGTCGCCGTAGAGGGAACCTGCGGCCCCCGAGGCGGGGAACTGGCGGCTGTAGGCGGCGTAGTTGCGGGCCAGGGTGTGCACGAGGTCCCGGAAGACCCCGGCCGCCTGTCCCTTCCAGGCCGCGTCCTGCTTGCCGAGGTCGAACTCCCAGTCCTGCAGGTCGCGGGAACGGTGCTGGAAGAACTGGGCGACGCGGTCGAACGCCTGGGCGTTCATGTCGAAGGAGTTCAGATCGACCGCGTCCGTGTCGGTGACCGGCAGGTCGTTCCAGGAGAATCCGCGGGTGCTGCCGTTGACGAGGAGCTGGTTCAGGGCCTCGCCGCCCCCGTAGCTGTACTGCGACAGCGCCTTGTTGCTCCAGACGGTGTCCTTGGACTGGCCCTGGAAGTCGTGGCCGAGACCGCTGCGGAACTCGCTGCCCATGACCACGCCGCCGGCCGGGACGTCGATGCTGCTGGTCCCCAGCAGGGTGATCCGGGCCTTCTTCATCTTGACCTCGGTGTTGACCCCCGCGTCCCCGATGGCACCCTTCTTGCCGGAGTAGAACGGGACGACGAAGTCGGTGTTCTCGATGCGCCAACCGGAGTTCTGGGTCCGCCACTCGAGCGCGTCGACGGCGTCGACGACCGCGTCGGGCGGGTAGCCGCCGAAGTCGGAGAACTCCACCCTCATCAGCGGGATGCTGTCGTTGCCCAGCAGCCGGCCGAACAGTGTCTCGCGGGCCGGCATCACATAGCCCGTCAGAACCTTGACGGCCGTGTGCCAGTAGTCGTCGACGGAGTCTGCCGGGAATACGACGTTGTCGGCCACGGTGCTGGTCCTTCGGGTGGCGTGTCGGTGCGGGCGGCGGTGCGACCGGTACGAGGTCTGTCCGACCGGTACGAGGTCTGTGCGGCCGGGACGGGGTCTGTACGACCGGTGCGGGCGCGGTACGGCCGGGACGGCGGGCGCGGTGCGACCGGAACGGGGTCGGTCAGTCCTTGTCCCGGCCGCCGGGGCGCTGTGCGCCGCCGAGGTCGGCCTGTACGTCCTCGAAGACGTCGAGGAAGTCCTGGCCGTCGATGTCGGTGAGACTCTTGGCCTGCGCGGTGAACAGCGTGTCGATCGTGGTGTGCAGGTTGTCCACCACGTCCTTGAACAGCTTGGTCTGCTCCTCGTAGACCTCGAGCAGTTCCTCCGCCGTCTTGCCGATGGCCTGGCTGAGCGTCTCGCCCTTGCCGTGCAGGTTCTCCGCCTTCACCATCTGCCCGATGGCGAGCGGCCGCTGGGAACCGTAGGCGTCGAACTCCTGCTTGCTGGTGATGTCCGACTTCCGGATCAGCGTGCTCACCGCGGGCCCGAGGACCGGGTCGTCCAGGGTGATCCGGCGCAGTTCCTCCTGGAAGGGCAGCACGCGCGTCTCCAGGAACGCCTGGAGGCCGGCCTTGTCCATGGCGAGCTTGCCGGTCTTGGGGTTCGGGTCTTCAGCCATGGCACGTCTTCCTCGCGTCGGATCACCGGATGCGGTGGGGCGGGCGGGTTCCCGCGGCCGTTCAGCGGCCGATCAGCGGCCGATCTTGACCGAGTCCCACATCTGCGTCAGGGACCGCTCGCTGTACTGGTAGTTCTCCGAGACGGTCGTCAGCAGCGCGGAGTGCTTGGTCAGCAGCTCCTCCATGCCCTTGACGGCGTTGTCCCAGGCCCGCTGCTTGCCGTCGTAGACGTCCTTGTCGTCACCGATCCAGGAGTTGCGGAGCGCGTTGAGCTCCTGTTCCAGGCTGGACATGGTCGTCGCGATCGCCCTGGTCTGGCTGATCATGTCGTCGGCGGCGTTGCTCATCTGCGAGTAGTCGACGTAGATGTAGCCGTCCGTGTAATCACTCATGGTCTGTCCTCGTGTCGTCGCGTGGGAGGCGAGGCGAACGGTGGGGTAGGCGGTGCGCGATGCGTGGTGCCGGTACGCCGTGCCCGGCGCCGGTGCCGGCTCCGGTGCGTGATGCGCGGTGCGGTGGTCAGCCGGCCAGTGCGTCGAACACGGCGTCCGACTGGGCGTACGCCTGGTTGATCGCCTCGTTCGAGGAGCCCTGCTGCTTGCCGTGCTCCCGCAGGGTCTGGTTGAGCGTCTCGATCATGTCCTGGACGTTGACGAGGATGATGTCGGCCTTCTCCTCCCAGGAGGTCACCAGGTCCCTGAAGGCGCCGCCGTCGCTGCCCTTGTAGTGGGTCATCAGGTTGGTCTTGGTGGTCTCGACGTCCTGGCGGCACTTCAGGACACCGGAGTAGGCCATCTCCAGCGCCTGGACACCGTTGCGCGTCGCGGACTCTTCGGACGCCTGCATTCCGTTGACTGCCATCGCCAGCCCTCTCGTCGTTCGGTCCGGGGGAGGCAGAGCGTACGCACAGGTGTTTTGTTTTCGGCCGTATCTGACTTGCCGTCAGGTTGCATCCGCGTTGCTCGCCGCCTTGCCCGCGTCGCCCGAGGCCCCGGCACCGCTCGTGCCCTTGCCCGCGTCGCCCGCCGACCTGCCCCCGCAGCGCGGGGACGTCACGCTCGCCCGGCCCGCCTCGGCCGCCTCCGGGTACAGGTCGGGCCCGGAGGGGAGCATGGCCAGCATCAGGGCCGGTATCTGTTTGCGGGGCACGTCCTGGTAACCGAGCGCCCGCACCGCCCCCTTGGTGGACAGGCGGTACTTCACGCCGGTCTCGGTGACCAGGTACACCGTGCCGCCCACCTCGCCGCCGGCGGCGCCCAGGGCGCGCACCAGGGCGCCCCGTCCCGGCTCCACCGTGACCCGGTCCACGGGCAGGCAGGCGGCGGAGGAGACACCGGAGGCGTGCTGGGCGAGGGGTCCGAGCTCCCGGGTGGCGGACAGCGAGAGGCCGACGCGGGTCCCGTCACCGGCCGGGGTCACGAAGACGCAGGGCGTCCGGTCCTCCGGGACGCTCACCGCCTTCGGCGGGGTCCTCGGGAAGGCCCCCGGGCCGGCGAGCGGGTCGGACCTGTCGGCCGTGTTGCCGGCAAGGGCCTGCGAGCTCAGCGGCAGGGCCTTGGGCGTGGCCCCGCCGTAGGCCTTCTCGCGGGTGCGCGGATCGCCGAGCAGCAGGGCCAGTTCGGTGGCGGTGAGCGGCGCGAGACCGTCCTCGCGCAGCACGTAGTGACGCTCCTCGGCTCCCGGCACGGACAGGACGAAGACCTGGCCGACGGTGGTGTCGCCGCCGCCGAGGCGCCGGCCGGGGGTGCCCATGCCGGGGATGCCGGGCGGTGCCAGGTCGGGTCCGGCGGGCAGGGCGTCGAGGAAGGCGGCGGAGACGGGGACGGCGTGCACGGAGGCGTATCCGAGGGCCTCCCCGGCCGCGGCGGCCTTGTCCAGCCGCAGCCGGCTGCCCTGCCACAGCAGGTACTCGGTGCCGTCCGGGGCGGCGGCGAGGAGCCCCTCGTTCTCCCCGAGGGGGTGGCCGGGGGCGTCGTGGGACACGGCGAGCGTGGTGGTCACCCGGTCGAGGGCGCCGGACGCCTTCGCCGTGTGGGTGGCGCACACCTGCCACGGGGCGTCCGAGAGGTCGCCGGCGGCGGGCAGGTCGTCGGGGGCGCCCGGTATGCCCACCGGGGTGCCGCGCGGGGTGCCCTTGAGCGACGCCGAGCCCACCGTGGTGGTCTTCAGGCCGTCGCCGCCGAGCAGCCGGGCGGAGGCGTAGTTGCGGACCGGGCGCAGTCTGCCGTCGAGGTAGAGGTACCGGGTCCCGGTGTCCTTGTCGACGATCAGGCCGCCGGCGGTGCGCCAGGAGTCCTGCGTGCCGGGGCTGATCAGGCCGAAGACGAAGGCGCCCGCGGCCACCAGCACCGCGATGATCACACCGATGGCGATGCCCCGGTTGGTGCGGCCCTGGGGGCTCTCGGGGGCGTCCGGGTCGTGGCGCAGCATGCTCGAGGTCAGCCTGCCCATCAGGAACATGTGGGCCTGGACCTGGTCGCGTTTGTTCTGCATGGGCTCGTGAGTCCTTGGGAAGTCGTGCGGCGGGAGGGCGCGTTCAGGCGCTGAGGGCGCGCAGTCTGCCGAAGACGCCGAGCACCCACAGGGCGAGCGGCAGCAGGCTGACGGCCGTGGCGGAGTGCAGGATCTCCGCTCCCCGGCCCCAGTAGGGCACCAGCCGGCGTCCCGGGACCGTCCAGGAGGCGATGGCCAGGGCGGCGGCGACGGCGATGAGCCCCGCGACCAGCAGCAGCCGGTCGGCCGGGCCGGCCGGGAGCGCCACGTCCTGGACGAGCAGTGCCCCACCCCACACCCCGGCGGCGACCAGCGACAGGCGCTGCAGGGTGTTGCCCAGTCCCCGGCTGTGCAGGAGCAGCAGTACCGACAGGGTCGCCATGGTGAGCACGGCGGGCAGGGTGGTGCGGTGGGCCAGGCCCAGCAGGCAGGCGGCGCACACGACCGATGTGGCCGCGTACAGGCCGGTCATCCAGCCGTCGGCGGCGACGGTGCGGGCGGCCACCACGGACGGGGAGTGCGGCTCGATGCCCTCCTGCAACTGCTGTGCGTTGGTGGGCAGCGGCGGCATGCGCATGCCGGAGAGCCGGAAGGACATGGTGGGCACGAAGGCGCCGAAGAGGACCGCGGCCAGCGCGACGAGGGCCGCCACGTGGCCGGGCCCGAGGTCCGTGACCATCATCAGCGCGCCGGCTCCCACCGCCGCGACGGCGATCACGACCACGGCCAGGAACAGGGCGGCGAACGCGGCCACGGCGGCGACGGCGATCATCGCGCCACCGGCCGCGGCGGCACCGGCGGCGAGCAGCCGGGAGCCGAGGATCGCGTAGTGGTCGGGTCCGTCGAGGTCGCCTCCGGGCAGCAGCCAGCCGACGACGGCGAAGTAGGGTGCGGCGGCCAGGCCCAGGGCGGCGCCCGCCTCGGCGTCGCCGACGGCGCGGCTGGCCGAACCGGCGCCGGCGAGCAGCAGGAGTCCCGCGGCGGCGGCCGCGAGGGTGCGCAGGTGGGCGGCGGGGCCGGGCAGCACGAGTACCGCCAGGCCGGCGGTGAGTACGAGGACGAGCAGGCCGAGCAGGACGCGGCGGGAGACGGCGGCGCTCCAGCCGAAGGGGCGTTCCCGCATGGTGTCGGCGATGCCGTCGACCAGGTCGTCCAGGGCCACTTCGGGCAGGGTGTCGGCGCGGGGGCGCAGGTGGAGGGTCTCGCCCTCCAGCAGGCCGAGCGAGGCGAGGCTGCTGTCCTCGTCGAAGGGCGGGCCGCCGAGGCGCTGGAGCACCCATCCGCCGTGCTCCAGGCCCTGTTCGGCGAGGCCGTCACCGGCGTAACCCACCAGGGTGGGAAGGAGGTCGGCGACGGGGACGTCGGCGGGGACGGCCAGGTCGATGGACTTCGCCGGCGCGTGCACGGTGACACGGCACAGGCCTGACGTGGTGGTGTCGGTCATGAGGGAGGTCTCACGCTTCGTTCGTCGGGAGACATCATGTCTCCGGCGGATCGATCGTTGGACGTGTGCGCCTTCGGGCTGCACACTGCTGGGTGAACCGGTTCCTCGCGCACATCCGTCCGAGCGAACCGTGAGACGGATCGTAGACTGCTCGCGGCCGTCGGGGATCCGGTCCGGGGTCCGGCCACGGATGCGCCCGCCGCCTCTTCCGCGTGCCCCGAAGCACGTGGTGTTCCCTCGTGCCGCCCCTGGGGCGACAGCCCATGTCCCGTCGCCTCCCGCCGTGTTCAGCCCTTCTACCTGGTGTTTCCCCGTATCCGCAGTGCGCCGGGCCCCGTCCCGGGCGGCAGTTTCGAAGGAGAGCACTCCTTGAGTACCGTCCTGTTCCGCAGGCCCGCGCGTCGACGCGGACCGGACATGCCCGAGGGCGAACTGAGCCTCCAGGAGCCACCCGCCCTCGCGGAGGTGACACCCGACAGCTCGGCCGTGTGGAACTACCTGCCCATGGCCATGATGTCGGTGTCCATGATGCTGATGTACATGAGGCCGGGCGGCTCGCGCGGCGGCGCCTTCACATACTTGGCACTGGGAATGATGGTGGTGTCGGCCGGTGCCATGATGCTGGGCCAGTTCGCCCGCCGCGGCAGCGAGCGCAAGCAGCGGCTGAAGGGCGAGCGCCGGGACTACCTGCGCTATCTGCGGCAGGTGCGGCGCACGGTGCGCGCGGCGGTGTCCGACCAGCAGCGGGCCCTGGCCTGGCGGCATCCGGAGCCCGGGGCGCTGTGGTCGCTGGTGGGCACCAGCCGTCTGTGGGAACGCCGGTCGGCGGACGAGGACTTCGGCGAGGTGCGGGTCGCGGTGGGCGGCCAGAAGCTGGGGCTGCGGCTCGCTCCGCTGTCCAACACGCCGGTGGAGGACCTGGAGCCGCTGAGCGCGCACGCGCTGCGCAGCTTCGTCCGGGCGTACTCCACCGTTCCCGACCAGCCCATAGCCGTGTACCTGCGGGCCTGGTCACGGGTGTTGCTGCGGGGCGGGGCGGAGCGCGCCCAGGGGCTGGTCCGGGCCGTGGTGGCCCAGCTCGCGGTGGCCCACTCCCCCGAGGACCTGTGGGTCGCGGTGTGCGTCTCGGACGAGCGTCGCGCCGACTGGGACTGGGTGAAGTGGCTGCCGCACAACCAGCACCGCGGGGAGACCGACGGGGCCGGCGCGGTGCGCATGGTGGTGGGCACGGTCAACGAGCTGGAGGCCCTGCTCGGGCCGGAGTTCACCGAGCGGCCGCCGCACGACCCGCAGGCGCAGGCCGGCCGTGAGGAACCCTACGTGGTGGTCGTGCTGGACGGTTCCGCGGTTCCGGCCGGGCACCGCATGGACGGGCCCGGGTTCCGCAACACCGTCGTGCTCGACCTGGGCGAGGCGCTCACCTGGCGGCCGGGGCGGACGACGCTGCGACTGGACCTGACCGAGCGGGAACTGCGTCTGGTGCGCACCGACCGCGAACGCAGGGAGCAGTTCTCCGCGCTCGGCCTCCCGGACACGATGGGTCTGCCGACGGCGCGGTCGCTCGCCCGGCGGCTGGCCCCGTACCGGATGGGCGTGGGCAGGGACGCGAGCGAGCCCATGGCCGCGAACACCGAACTGACGGCCCTGCTGGGCATCACCGACCTGTACCGGCACGATCCGCCCGCCCTGTGGAACGCGCGCACCGGACCGGAGCGGCTGCGGGTCCCGATCGCCGTGGGTTCCGACGGGACGCCCGTCGAACTGGACATCAAGGAGTCGGCCCAGGGCGGCACCGGCCCGCACGGCATGCTGATCGGCGCCACCGGTTCGGGCAAGAGCGAACTGCTGCGGACACTGGTCCTGGCGCTGGCGCTGACCAACTCCTCGGAGACGCTGAACTTCGTCCTGGTCGACTTCAAGGGCGGCGCGACCTTCCTGGGGCTGGACGAACTCCCGCACACCTCCGCGGTGATCACCAACCTGGCGGACGAGGTCGAGCTGGTGGCCCGCATGCAGGACGCGCTGCACGGCGAGCTGATGCGCCGCCAGGAGCTGCTGCGCTCCGCGGGCAACTACACCTCGGCGCTGGAGTACGAGAAGGCGCGCGCCGACGGGGTGCCGCTGGCGCCGCTGCCGAGCCTGTTCGTCGTCGTGGACGAGTTCAGCGAACTGCTGGCCGCGCACCGCGAGTTCATGGAGCTGTTCGTCATGATCGGGCGGCTGGGGCGCAGCCTCGGCGTCCATCTGCTGCTCGCCTCGCAGCGCCTGGACGAGGGGCGGATGCACCAGCTCGAGTCCCATCTGTCCTACCGCATCGGTCTGCGCACGTTCTCGGCCATGGAGAGCCGCGGCGTGCTGGGCGTGCCCGACGCCTACGAGCTGCCGCCCACGCCCGGCAGCGGCTTCATCAAGTCCGGTGTCGAGGCGCTGACCCGGTTCCGGGCGGCCTACGTGTCCGGCCCCTACCGGCAGCGCCGCGGCTCGGTCGACCAGGCGCGGGTGGCCAGTCAGGTGGTGCCCTGGACGGCGGACTGGGTGGTGCCCCGCCAGACCCCCGATCCCGCGGAGGGCGATCCGGAGATCCGGGCCGAGGACGAGGACGTCGAGGAGGGTGCCTCGCTGCTGTCGGTGGCCGTGGAGCGGCTGCGCGGCTCCGGGCCGGCCGCCCACCAGGTGTGGCTGCCGCCGCTGGGCGCGCCCGCCACCCTGGATCAGTTGCTGTCCCCGCTCGTCCCCCACCCCGAGTACGGGCTGACCTGCGACTCCCCCCGCCGGGGCCGGCTCGTCGCACCCGTGGGGATCGTCGACCGGCCCTTCGACCAGCGCCGTGACGAACTGCTGGTGGACGTCTCCGGGGCCGGCGGTCACGTCGCCGTCGCGGGCGGCCCGCAGAGCGGCAAGTCCACGCTGCTGCGCACCCTGATCACCTCGCTGGCGCTCACCCACACGCCGCGCGAGGTGCAGTTCTACTGCCTGGACTTCGGCGGCGGCACCCTGTCCGCGCTGGCGGCGCTGCCGCACGTGGGCGGGGTGGCCGCCCGGATGGACACCGAGCGGGTGGGCCGGGTGATGTCCGAGATCACCGCGCTGCTCGCGCACCGGGAGCGGTTCTTCCTGGAG
Organism: Streptomyces sp. B3I8; assembly: GCF_030816915.1. Classification (NCBI taxonomy): domain Bacteria; kingdom Bacillati; phylum Actinomycetota; class Actinomycetes; order Kitasatosporales; family Streptomycetaceae; genus Streptomyces; species Streptomyces sp. B3I8. The sequence goes on from NZ_JAUSYN010000001.1 coordinate 345,368, forward strand.
CACGGCATCGACTCCATGGTCTCCCTGCGGCGGCGCAGGGCGGCCGGCGAGTTCCCCGGCGAACGACACGGCGACGTCTTCCTCGTGATCGACGGCTGGTCCACCGTGCGGCAGGACTACGACCAGCACATCGGCGCCCTCAACGCGCTGGCCGGGCGCGGCCTGAACTACGGCATCCACCTCGTCGTCACCACCTCCCGCTGGGTGGAGCTGACCGCCACCGTCCGGGACCAGACCGGCACCCGCCTGGAGCTGCGCATGGGTGACGCCATGGACTCCGGGATCGACGTGCGCAGGGCGGCGGAGGTGCCGCGGGTGCCCGGGCGCGGTCTGACCCGCGACTCCAAGCTCCATTACCTGGCCGCGCTGCCGCGCCTGGACGGGCGGCCGGGCGCGGACGACCTGTCCGAGGGCGTGGCCGACCTCGTCGCCCGGGTGCGGGAGCACTGGGCGGGGCCGCCCGCCCCGCCCGTACGGATGCTGCCCACCCTGCTGCCGGCGGCGGAACTCCCCCCGGCCGAGGGGGACCTGCGGGTGCCGCTGGGCGTCGAGGAGGAGGGCATGGGCACCCTGTGGCACGACTTCACGGCCACGCCCCACCTGATCGTCGTCGGCGACACCGAGAGCGGCAAGACCAACATGCTGCGCCTCATCGCCCGGTCGATCACCGAGCGCTTCACACCGGCCGAGGCACGGATCATGGTGGTCGACTACCGGCGCACCCTCGTGGAATCGGTGCCCGAGGAGTACCGGCTCGGGCACGCCGTCGGCATCGACGCGCTGAAGGAGCTGATCCAGGGGGCGGCCCGGGCGGTCCGCACCCGGCTGCCCGGCCCGGACATCACCCCGGCCAGGATGCGGCTGCGCGACTGGTGGACCGGACCGAGGCTGTTCGTCCTGGTCGACGACTACGACATGGTCGGCGGCGGCGGTCCGCTGAACCAGCCGTTCGAGCCCCTGACGGACCACCTGGCGCTGGGTCACGAGGTGGGCCTGCACCTGGTCGTCGCCCGCTCGGCGGCCGGGGCGGGCCGCGGCCTGAACGACCCCCTGCTGCGCCGGCTGCTGGAGGTCAACACCCCGGGCGTCCTGCTGTCCTGCCCGCCGACCGAGGGCTTCGTCTTCGGCAACGTCAAGGGCCGCAACCTCGTCCCGGGCCGGGGGGCGCTCGTCACCCGGCGCAGGAGCGTCGACATCCAGACGGCCCTGGTGGACGTGGAGAGCTCATGAGGGCCCTTCCTCCCACCACCCGGGCCCGCCCGTACGGAATGCGCCGGCCCCCCGCACAGGCGGCCGGCATACGGCCCCCCGCACAGCCGAGCGGTGTCCGGCGGCCCCCCGCACGGGCGGCCGACGTGCGGCTACTGTGCCGGGCGCCAGCGTCTGGCCCTGCCCAGCGGTACGAGGACCATGGCCGCGCCGATCAGCAGCGCCACGCCCAGGGCCGCGCCGCCGACCATCAGGGCCCGGCCGCGGGTGCCGTCCGCGGTGGTGTGCGGGATCCGCGCCGGTTCGGGCCGGGCCTCCGCCCGGGCCCGGACCGTGGGCAGGACCGCCGTCAGCCCGGCGTAGGCGTCCAGCCGGGGGATGCTGTCGGGGTAGGCGGTCTCCTGGAGCCGGCGGGCGACCTCGGCCGCGGAGAGGCCCGGGAGGTAGGACCGCAGGAGGGCGGCGGCTCCCGCGACGTGCGCGGCCGCCAGCGAGGACCCCGAGCCGATGAAGTGCCCCGCGCCCTCGACGCCGACGCCGACGACCGCGTCGCCGGGCGCGGACAGGTCCGGGTCGAGGGCGCCGGGGGCGGCCTCGGGCCGGGTTCCGGCCGGGCCGTGGTCCACGACCGACACCACGGAGGGGACATGGGCCGGCCAGTAGGCGCGCGGCCGGGTGTCGGGCTTGCCGTCCGCGCCCTCGGGGGCGACGTCGGGTGCCGCGGGCGCGACGACGAGCGCGTCCTTGCCGCGGGCGTAGGCGGCGGCGTCGGCGACGTCCCCGCCGTCCCCGCCACTGCCGCCGCTCCCGCTCACCACCTGTCCGACGTAGATGACACCGGCGCCCCGGTCGGCGGCGGCCCGGATGCCGGCGGCGATCCTGGCGGCGCTCGGGTTGCCCCGGGCGTCGGTGCCGCGCAGGGCGAGGACCGTGGCGCCCGGCGCGACGCCGGTGACGGCTCCGGTGCCGGTGGCCGCCGCGGCGATGAGCCCGGCGGCGAAGGTCCCGTGCCCCACGCAGTCCTCGCCGGCCCCGTCGACGGCCGTGACCCTGCCCTTCAGGGCGGGTGTCCGGGCGGAGACACCGGTGTCGATCACGGCCACCGTGACACCGCCGCCCCGCGAGAGCTGCCACGACCGGGAGAGCTGCAGTGCCCGGTGGGTCCACGGGCGCAGCTCGGCGGAGGTGGCGGAGGCGGTGGCGCAGGTGTCGTCCGCCGCCATGCGCAGGCGCAGTGGGGGCAGGGAGACCGGCGCTCCGTCGGCGGCGGCGGGCGGGGCGAGTACCAGGGCGGGAACGGCGGCGACAGCCGCGAGGGCCATGGCACGACGACAACGGTCGTGAGGCATGGGGCAGATGATATGGGAAGCAACGGTGGTGCCGGGCGGGCCCCGCGCCTGCCGGAGCATCAGGAGGGGCGAGCGTGTCACGGCAAGTTCTGACGGTGGGCCAGGGGCGGACGGACGAGTTCCGGACCATCGGCGAGGCGCTGGCCGCCGCGCTCACCGGTGCGGTGATCCAGGTGGCGCCGGGACGTTACCCGGAGAATCTCGTGGTGCGCACCCGGGTCACGGTGGTGGGCACCGGCGAGCCGGGCGGGGTGGAGATCTGCCCGCGGCGCGGCACCGCGCTGACCCTGGTGGCCGACGCGGTGATGCTCACCGACCTGGTGCTGCGCGGCGGCGGTGAGGACGTGGCCGTCGTGGACGTGCCGCGCGGCCAGCTGGCGATGGAGCGCTGTTCGGTCACCGGTTCCGGCTGGACGGCGCTGCTGGCGCGCGACGGCGGGTCGCTGGCGATGCGCGGCTGCCGGGTCACCAACCGCGAGGGCGCCGGGATCGTGGACACCTCCGACGCCCCGAGCGTCATCGAGGACTGTCTGCTGGAGAACCTGGGCACCTCGGCCGTGGTGCTCGGCGAGGGCGCCCGCTCCACGGTCCGCGGCTGCCGCATCCGCGACGCCCGCGGCAACGGTGTCCTGGCCAACGGCGAGGCGCGGGGCGTCGTCGACACCTGCGAGATCACCGGGACGGACAAGCCGGCCATCGCCCTGGAGGGCAACTGCACCACGCACGTCACCGCCACCACGGTCGGCGACTGCGCGGTCGGCGTCTACCTGACCAGCTCCTCCCGGCCCACCCTGGAGGACGTCACGGTCTCCGGCACGTCGGGGCCGGGCTTCGCGCTGGCCGACGGTGCCGATCCCCTGCTGCGCCGCTGCTCGTCCGCCCGGAGCAAGGGGTACGGGCTGATCGTGTCCGAGCGGTCCCGAGGGACGTTCGAGGACTGCGAGTTCACCGGTTCGGCGGGCGTCGCCGTCATGGTCACGGAGTCGAGCTCCCCGTCGTTCCTGCGCACCGGGGTGCGGGACTGCGCCGACCCGGTGGCCGCGGTGCGGCTCGAGGACGGCGCGACCGCCGAGTTCGACCGGCTGGAGGTGACGGACCCGGCGGGCAGCGGCGTCCTGGTGTCCTCCCACGCCAACCCCCTGATCCGCAGGGCGCGGGTGGCCGGGGCGGGCCGGTGCGGCGTGGAGGTGCGCGAGGACGGCCGGGGGCGGCTGGAGTTCTGCACCGTCGAACGCTCCGGAGCCGCCGGTCTGCGCGTCGCCGAGGGCGGCCGGACCCAGCTCGACGACGGTGTGCTGCGCGACTGCGGGGAGGCCGGTGTCCTGGTGGCGTCCGAGGGTGTCCTCACGGTGCGCGACACGCGGATCGAGGGCTGCGGTTCGAGCGGGGCCGTGGCCGAGGACGGCGGTGAACTGGCCCTGACCCGGGTGCGGATCGACGGTGCCGGGGCGCACGGGGTGCTCCTCGCGGCGGGTTCCCGCGCCCAGGTGCGCGCGTGCGAGATCACGGGCAGCCTCGGCGACGGCGTCCGCGTGGACACCGACGGGGCCGTGGCGGTCACCGGCTGCACGGTGCGCGAGAACCGGGGGGCGGGCCTGACCCAGACGCGGGCCGGGGACCGGCTGGAGGTCCTGGACCTCACCAGCACGGACAACGCCACGCCCGACGCCTGGGGCGCGCTGGCGGTCGCCGCGGCCTCCGGCGCCGCCGGGACACCCGCGGGCCGCGGCGCCGCCGCGAAGCCGCACGATCCCCTGGAGGAGCTGGAGGGCCTCATCGGTCTGGACGGCGTCAAGGACCAGGTGCGGACCCTGGTCAACCTCAACCAGCTCGCGCAGCGCCGTCAGCGGCTGGGCATGCCGGTGCCGTCCATGAGCCGCCACCTGGTGTTCGCGGGCCCGCCCGGCACCGGCAAGACGACCGTGGCCCGCCTGTACGGCTCGATCCTGGCCCAGCTCGGGGTGCTGCCCGACGGCCATCTGGTCGAGGTCTCCCGTGCCGATCTGGTCGCCCAGGTCATCGGCGGTACGGCGATCAAGACGACGGAGGCGTTCATGAAGGCGCTCGGCGGCGTCCTGTTCGTCGACGAGGCGTACACGCTCACCTCGGGGGGATCGTCGAACGACTTCGGCACCGAGGCCGTGGACACGCTGCTGAAACTGATGGAGGACCACCGCGAGGAGGTGGTGGTGATCGCCGCCGGCTACTCCGCCGAGATGGACTCCTTCCTGTCCTCCAACCCCGGCCTGGCCTCGCGGTTCACCAGGACCATCGAGTTCGGGAACTACTCCGTCGAGGAACTGGTGACGATCACGGAGAGCATGTGCCGCTCGCACCTGTACGAACTGGGGCCGGGCACCACCCAGGCCCTGGCGGCCCACTTCGAGGCGATGGAGAAGGGAGTGACGTTCGGCAACGGCCGTGCGGCGCGGCGGGTGTTCGAGGAGATGGTGGACCGTCAGGCCGTCCGGCTGGCGACGGTGGCCGAGCCGGCCGAACGTGATCTGACGCTGCTGCTGCCCGAGGACGTCAGCGCGTTCGCGGCGGAGCGGCCGACCCGGGCGGAGGACCGGCAGACGATGCTGGACCGGCTGGAGGCGATGGTGGGCCTGCACGCGGTCAAGCGCGAGGTGACCGACCTGGTCAGCCTGCTGACCACGGCCCGGCAGCGGGAGGCGGCGGGACTGCCCGCGCCGAGGGTCAACCAGCACCTGGTGTTCTCCGGGCCCCCCGGAACGGGCAAGACGACCGTGGCCCGCCTCTACGCGGAACTGCTGACCGCGCTGGGGGTGCTGCCGCGCGGTCAGCTCGTCGAGGTGGCGCGCGCCGATCTGGTGGGACGCTATGTGGGCCACACGGCGCAGCTCACCAAGGAGGTGTTCCAAAGCGCGCTGGGCGGAGTGCTCTTCATCGACGAGGCGTACACCCTCACCCCCGAGGGCTCCGGGTCGGGATCGGACTTCGGGCGCGAGGCGGTGGACACGCTGCTGAAGCTGATGGAGGACCACCGGGACGAGGTGGTCGTGATCGTCGCCGGCTACACCGAGGAGATGCGCCGCTTCCTGGACTCCAACCCGGGTCTGGCCTCCCGCTTCTCCCGGTTCGTGGAGTTCGAGGACTACTCCACCGAGGAGCTGCTCACGATCATGGAACGGCACGCCGAGGAGTCCGGCTACACCTGCGCGCCGCTCACGCTGGAGGCTCTGCGCACCTACCTCGACGGCGTCCCCAGGGGCCGCACGTTCGGCAACGCCCGCCTGGCGCGGCAACTCCTGGAAACGATGATCACCCGCCAGGCCCGCAGACTGACGGCGCTCGGAGAACCGAGCATCGACGATCTGCGCGCACTGCTCCCCCAGGACCTGCCCGCCCCCGGCCTGAGCGTGCCCGCCTGAACAAAGCCGGCGGGGGGACGGCCGGGGCCCGGGGGGCGGAGCCCCGGACTCCCGCCCCTCCGGTATGCCGGCTCCGGAGTCGGATCACTCGGCCATGTGCGCACCGCGGTGACAGGCGTGGCTGGTTCACTGCCGCGGCCGAGGTGGTGCGGGCGATGCGGGTGCCTCGGCCTGGCCTGCTCTCCCGGCATGGTGCCCGCACCCGGCGGGGCCTCGCGGTGCGCAACGCGGTGCGCACCGCGGCGGACCGCGCGGCCGGCCGCACGAACCGGATCGCCTCTCGCCGGGCCGCGGACGCGAACCGGTAGCCCCGGTCCGCACCGGCCGTACGCCGGCCGGTGCCCAGCCCCGCGGCGGCTCCCGGCCGGATGGGCGCCACCGCGCCGCCATGTCCGGGGAGCCCGGCTCGGGTCCGGGGGAAGCCGCGGGATCAGCCCGGCCCTCCCCTCCGCGGTGGGAGGCGACGCGCGCGGACGTGCCCGCGGTCTGCCCCCCGGCAGACGTCCTCCACGCCTACAACCACCACCGCTGCCACACCGCACTCGACGGACACCCGCCCATCAGCCGCGTCAACAACCCTGCGGGTCAATACACCTGGCGCAAGGTCGCGATGCCGGCCACGACGATGTCGACGCCGGCGAGGAATTGCTCGCGGTCGTCGTGATCGCGCAGCTGCTTCGCGGCCGCGTGCACGAACGGGTACGTGCTGGGGTTCACCTCTGCCCATCGTGCGGCAGCCGCGTCGAGGAAGGCGGCTCGGTCCGTGCCGCTGTCGGCGAGGTGCCGGGCGTTCGCGGCGTTCTGCACGGCCTCACCAAGGACATAGCTCATGAACGTGCCGGCCGCGTCGAAGCGTGCCCGCTCGGGGACGTCGAGTGCGTCCAGCAGTCTGGCGATGCTCTCGTAGAAGTCCAGCAGCGCCGGTCGCCATGGCTGCCGGGAGAGTTCCGCCGCGACCCAGGGGTGGGCGCCGATCGCGTCGAACAGTCCCAGGGCGAGGCGGCGCAGGGTCGCGCGTGGGTCCGTCTCGGAGACCGCGCCGGTCAGCACGCGGGCGAAGATCTCGTCGGTGGCGGTCGAGAGCAGATCGCCCTTGTCCGCGACGTGGTGGTAGATCGCTCCGTAGCCGGTGCGCAGGCGAACGGTGAGCGCCCGCAGGGTCAGCGCGCTCTCGCCGCCGGCGTCCAGGAGCTCGATCGCGGCCTGGATGATCACCTCCCTGGACAGGCCGCCCCTGGACCTGGGGGCCCGCGCCGATCCGTTCCCGGTTGTCTTCGCCATGGCTCCAGTATCGCACGAGTGGATCGGCGATCCAACTTCGTGTTAGCGTTTTTGGAGTGACGATCCACAAGGGATCTCCCGCAGTCTCAGGAGGACCACCGTGACGACACCGGTCACGATCATCGGAGCAGGTCTGGGCGGCCTGACGCTCGCCCGTGTGCTGCACCTGCACGGCATCCCGTCCACGGTCCACGAGGCGGAACCGTCCCCGTCGGCACGCACGCAGGGCGGGCTGCTCGACATCCGCGACTACAACGGCCAGCCGGCGCTGGAGGCGGCGGGCCTGACCGAGGAGTTCCGCGAACTCGTCCTGGAAGGCCGCCAGGCGATGCGGCTCCTGGACCGGGACACGAACCTCCTGATCGACGTCCCCGACGACGGAACCGGCGACAGTCCCGAGGTGCAGCGCGGCGAACTGCGGCGGATGCTGCTCGACTCGCTCCCCGACGGCACGGTCCAGTGGGGCCACAGAGTCAGCGGTGTCCGCTCCCTCGGAGGCGGCACGCACGAAGTGACCTTCGCCGGCGGCACGGCGGTCACCACCGGCCTGCTCGTCGGCGCGGACGGCGCCTGGTCCCGGGTCCGCCCGCTGCTCTCCGGCGCGACGCCCGGGTACACGGGCACCTCGTTCATCGAAACCTACCTGTTCGACGGCGACGATCGGCATCCGACCAGCGCGAAGACCGTAGGGGGTGGAACGATGATGGTGCTCGAACCGGGAAAGGGGATCCTGGCCCACCGGGAGCGCGGCGGGAATCTCCACACCTGGGTCATGCTCTCCCGGCCGAAGGACTGGTTCACCGGAATCGACTTCACCGATCCCGCCGCGGCCACCGCACGGATCGTGCGGGAATTCGACGGCTGGGCACCGGAACTCACCGCGCTGGTCACCGACGGCGAGACGCCTCCGGTGCTGCGCCACATCTACACCCTGCCCGGCGGACACCGATGGGACCGCGCGCCCGGGGTGACCCTGATCGGCGACGCCGCGCACCTGACGGCCCCCAACGGTGAAGGCGCCAACCTGGCCCTGTACGACGGCGCCGAACTGGGCAGGGCGATAGCCGCGCACCCCGACGACGTGGAGACGGCGCTCACCGAATTCGAGCAGGCCATGTTCGTACGCACCGCCGCGGCCAATGCCGAAGCCCCCGATCTCGACGTCATGCTGGGCGACGGCGCACCCCACAGCCTGATCGACGCCTTCACCGGCTGACTCGATCCGGCGTCGGCGACGCCGGTCGGCGGTCGCCGGTCGGCGGTCGGCGGTCGGCGGTCGGCGGTCGGCGGTCGGCGGTCGGCGGTCGGCGGTCGGCGGTCGGCGGTCGGCGGTCGGCGGTCGGCGGATCAGCAGGTGAGGGTGCCCCGGCGCAGGGCGTGGCCGCCGTCGGCGGTGTCGTCGGACCAGTAGACGGGCTTGGACCCGGCCGTGCACTCGTCGGCGCCGGCGAGGGAGAAGCCCTCGTTGTTGTAGTTCGGCATGCCGCTCGGCCGGTCGTAGACCGCCGTGGTGGCGAAGGCGCCGCCGGCGTCGATCTTCAGGGTGTGGTGCCGGCCGTCGCAGGTGTCGTCGCACACCACCCACAGGCGGGACGCCTGCGGTTCCCACTGCAGTTCCATCACACCGGGCATGCCGCTGGTGAACGAGGCCACGCGCGTGTACGCGCCGGAGTCGGCCAGGACGTAACCGTGGATCATGCCGGTGCCCTCGACGCCGACGAAGAACACGCCGCCGCTGTGGGCGCCGTAGCGGGCCGGGTCGTAGGCCGCGCCCGTCGAGCCGTCCCTGAACCCGGCGCCGGTCAGCGCGGCGTCCGGAATCCAGGTGATCCCTTCGAGGCCGAGGTTGGCTCCGGTCGAGGGCAGGTCAGAGGTGAGGTTCCACTCCTTGGCGGCGGTCAGCGACGATCCCGAGCCGCCGACGTCGTACTTCAGCACCGACAGCCGGCTGGTGCCGGAGGCGTCGCCGTTGCGCTCGCTGGCGACGAACACCCCGCCGGCCGAGCCCGCACCGGTCAGGGTGACGCCCTCGCTGTCGGGGCTGCCGGAGCCGCCGGGGAAGCGCAGGGTCTTGCCCGAGGCCCAGCCGTCGGCGGTGTCGGGCTGCCGGCCGCCGGACCCGTCGCGTACCAGGCGCCACAGCTTCCCGCTGTTCTGCGCGCCCCACAGCACGCTGCCTTCCTGGTAGAGGCCGCTGAGGTCCTCGCCGAACACGCCGGAGCCGTCCGCGGTCACCACGCCGCTGCCGCCGGGCCACGCCACCGGCGTCGTCGAACCACCGCCACCGCCCCCGGTGCCGCAGTCGTTCGCACCGCCCAGGGTCGTGGTGGTCGCCTGCTCGAAGCCGCCGGTGCCGTCCACGCAGCGCGACCAGGAGGGATCGGAGTGCTCGCTCCAGGCGAAGCTGTCGACCAGGGTCTTGCCGTCGGCGAGGTAGAGGCGGGCCTCGTCCTTGGAGCCCAGTCCGAAGCCGCCGCTGACGTCGAACGCCCGGAACCCGCCCGGAGCCAGCGTGGTCCCCGAAGCGATCTTGTAGGAGTGGCTCTTGTCGTCGTCCTTGAGGACCCAGCCCGAGACGTCGACCGTGGCGGCGCCCTTGTTGTACAGCTCGATCGAGTCGTTCGTGTCACCGGTGGTGACGACCTCGTTGACACGGACGTCGTCCGCCGCGGCCGCGTGCGCCGCGGGCACACCGGTCAGCGTCCCCGCCGCGAGGAGCGGCGCGGCGACGAGGAGACGGGAAAGAGCACGACGCCGACGGCGAGCGGTCGATGCGGTCACTGGTGTCCATCCTGGAGTTGTCGTGATCAGGGCAACCGGGCCGACGGTCCGCCCCGCACCGAACGGGACTCCTCCGACCAGGAGGACAGCTCGCGAACAGCCGGCGAAATCATGTGCTGATCGGCACCACACGTCACCGGCCTGGCCGCCGCCCTCCTGGAACCGGCGTCCTACGACGCGTCCGGCGTCCACCATCCGGCAGGCCCCGACGCCCTGAGCCGCCACGAACTCGGCGTCCTCATCGCCGAGCGCGACAGCCTCGACGCCTCCCGCCTGCCCGCAGGCACACGGACGGACAGCGGGCTTCACGGCGCCCTCGACGTCCGCCTCGACAGCCGAGCCACCCGGCGGCAGCCGGGCACCACGCTGCGCGGCGCCCGACAGTTCTGCGTTGAACCCGCGTGACCTTGCGGGCCGTCACCCGAGCGAGGCCGCCGCACACCGCTGTCCGCCCCGCGGACCGCTCTGAAAGCCGAGCGCCCGGCAGGCTCCGGCCGAGTTCCCCGCCGAGCACCCCCTGTGGGGTACGCCCCGGCCATCGCTCCGCGGTGCGGCACGTCGGGTCGGGGTCAGGTGGGGTCCAGCGGAGTGATGCCGGTGCCCGCGTAGAGCTCGGGGTCCAGTGACAGGACCGTCAGCGGCTCTCCCGCCTTGGCCGCGTGCCAGGCGATCGCCGCCGCGTGCGCCACCGGCCAGTCCGTGCTCGCCCAGCCCATCACGTCCGCCGCGTGCGCGGCGGTGAACGGGACATGCTCGGCGAACCGCAGGGATGCCGCGTGCCTGCCGGCGCCGGCGTCCTGCCGCTCGGCGGCGACGACGGAGAGCGACGGGATCAGGACGCGGCCGGTGCCGCGCGAGGCTTCGACGTAGAGGCCGGTGAAGAAAGGGTCCGCACGGTACAGGGCGGTCAGAGCGGTGTGGTCCAGGACAGCCGTCAGGTTCATGCCGCGGTGTCGCCCTGATGGGCGCGGATCCTCGCCCAGGCGTCCTGGCCGGCCTGCTGCAGCCGCTCGCTGTACTCGATGCCGAGCTCACGGGCCGCCTCGACGGCACGCTGCTCCCGCTCGGCCGCCGTGAGTTCACGGACGGCGAGCTCCTCCAGCAGCTCGGTGATGGTGGTGCCGCGCTCCTCGGCGAGGATGCGCAGTCGGTCCCGCACTTCCTCGCTGGTCTTGATGCTCGTCGGCTTGCTCATACCGTCGATTCTACCCGCGGTAGAACGCCGCGGGCGGCCGGACGTTCATCAGTGCGTCCCGCCCCCGCCGTCACGTCGGCCGGGGCAGCGGCAGGCAGGCCCACACCACGTGCAGGCCGTCGTCCACGTGGTTGCCCCAGCACTCGGCGAGGGCCTCGGTCAGACGCAGGCCCCGTCCGCCCTCCTCCAGGCCGTCGTCACGGTTCCAGCTCGCGCGGACGGTCCCGAGGTCGAAGCCGGGGCCGCCGTCGGACACCGCGATCCGGAGCCGGTCCGGTCCGCCCCGCGCGCCCCGCAGCAGGTACAGGTCCAGGAGGACGGGAGCGCGGCCGTGCCGGATCCCGTTGGTGACGAGTTCGCTCGTCACCAGCGTGGCCGCGTCGACGAGTTCGCGGGCGCGCCACTGGCCGAGCCGCGCGGTGACGTGGGCCCGCGCGGCTCCTGTCACCCGTGCCGCGGGAGGAGGACGGTCCTCCCCGCCGGCTCCGGGCGGAGGTGTGCCGATGATCGTCAGCGTCGTCCTCATGGCAGTGCCCTCGCGATCGGCCCCGCAGGGGGGCGGCGGCCCGGCCGCATCGGCTGCCGGTCCGCAGGGGGTGCGGCGCAGGGGCGGCTCGGGGCGTCGCGCCGCCGTGCCGCCCCTGAGGGCCCGGGGGGAGCGGCCAGGGCCGCACCCCCGGGAGCCGCGTCCGGTGTGCCGTATTACTTCGCCGGCAGGGCGACGACGGGGAAGTCGATGTCCGTACGGGCGACGGAGTTGAAGTAGTTGGTGAAGACGTTCAGCGCGACGTTGGCCACGATCTCCCCGATCTCGCCGTCCCCGTAGCCCGCGGCGCGCACCTGCGCCAGGTCCTCGTCGGAGACGAAGCCGCGGGTCTCGATGACGGCGCGGGCGAACGTCAGCGCGGCCTGCGTCCTGGGGTCGGAGGCCTGCCCCTTGCCGGAGGACGTGAGGTCCTCACCGCTGACGCCGGCCCGCTCGCCGAGGACGTGGTGAGCGGCGTAGCAGTACTCGCAGGAGTTCTGCACCGCGGCGACCAGGGCGATCTGCTCGCGCACCGCGCCCGGCAGCGAGCCCTTGGACAGGGCGCCGCTCTGGGAGAGGTAGGCGTCGAGGACGGCGGGCGAGACGGCCATCGCGCGCATCATGTTCGGCGTGGCGCCGAGGGCGCGCTCGACCTTGTTCAGCAGCGACTTGGCGGCGGGCTCGGCGGTCGCGGGGTCGACGACGGAAAGACGGGACATGGGTGTTCCTCCCTGGACGGGTACGGCGCCAAATCATTTGGCACTGCCAACATAGATTGGCAGTGCCTACTATGGCAAGTACGGATCCCTTCGTCGGAGAGCGCGCACCATGGAAGACGTGCCGGGCACACCGCCCCAGGAACAGTTGATGGTGGGCATCACCCGTCTCGGGCAGGCCCTGCGCATCACCAGCTACCGCAACGCGGGGCCCTACCGCCTCTCGCCCCTGCAGGCGGACATCCTCGTTTTCCTGGCCGGGGACCCCCGGCCGCGCAGGCTCACCGAACTGGCCACCGCGCTCGCCTCCACGCCCCCGACGGTCAGCGACGCGGTCAAGACCCTCACCGCCAAGGAACTCGTCGAACGCGGACGCGACGCCCTCGACGCCCGCGCCGTCTCCCTCACCCTGACGAGCGACGGCGCGGCGGAGGCCGAGCGACTGTCGCGGCTGCCCCCGGAGTTCGCGCGGGCCATGTCCGACCTGGCTCCCGAGGACCTGGCGGCCATGCTCCGCGGCATGAGCAGCATGATCAGGTCACTGCAGGACCGCCGGGCGATCCCGGTCACCCGCATGTGCGTGACCTGCGCCCACTTCCGCCCCCAGGCCCACCCCGGCAGCGACAAACCCCATCACTGCGCGTTCGTGGACAACCCCTTCAACGACGAGGAACTTCGGCTGGACTGCCCCGACCACCTCAACCCCTGAACCCCTGTCTCTCCCCCCCCGCGTGCCCTCCGGGCTCCCCGGCCCTCAGGGCAGGTGAGGGTGCGGCACCTCCGCGGCGTCCGGCCCGGTGGCGTCGTGGGCGACGAGGAGCAGGAGAGCCGCCCGCCGCTCACCGAGGGAACGGACCTTGTGCGGTGTGCTGGCCCTGAAGTAGGCGCAGTCCCCCGGTTCGAGGGTGATGGTGCGCGAGGGAAGGACGAGTTCGACCCGTCCCTCGTGGACGAAGACGAACTCCTCACCGGGGTGGTCACGGAAAGGAACGTGATCGGCGTCGAGCGGGGGGTGGAGCATGAAGGGGGTCATGCTCTTGGTGCCGGCCCGGAGCGCCATCCCCTCGTACCGGGTGCCGGGCTCGTCCTGCGGGGTCAGTGCCTGGCGCTCCCCGGCCCGGGTGACGGTGATCTCCGCGAGTTCCTCGGCGTCGGCGAAAAGGTTGTCCAGCGGGACGTCCAGGGCCTTGGCCAGGGAGGCGCAGACCGCGATGGACGGGACGCTGCGCCCCCGCTCGACCTTGGACAGGTAGCTCTTGGTCACGCCGGACCGCTCCGCCAGCGCCTCCAGCGTCATGAGCCGTTCCTTGCGCAGCTGTCGTACACGGTTGATCACTGTTCGGACTTCCCTTCGCGTGCCCGGCGGCGAGACATCGGCCCGCGGGGGCCTCAGTATCGCGCGAGGCCTCCCGGCCGCCGACGAGCCCCCGGCACGCCGGTCACCGGTGCTGGTCGACACGGGAAGACACACGGTGTCCTGAGCCGGACACCGTTCTCCCGAAGGTCATTTCCGGTCTTTCCTGAGAGGCGATATCCGGCCTGACCGGACCGGCCTGTGCCTGGCGGGCCCGCCGGGCGGCGTTGACACCGTGATGGGTGAGCCGGAAGCGGGACAGCGGCGCGCCCGCCCCGGGAAGACGGCCGTCGTCCACGGGTCTGCCGTCAACCCCGTACTCCCTGACCCATTGGCGTCTGCGCATGACGTCCGTCGTCGCGCGCCGGACACCGGAGGGGAGCCGGTGCCGGGGATCGTTGAGGGCGGCGAGCAGCAGCCGGCTCTGGTACGCGGTGGGGACGGCGTCCCGGGAGGTCTTGGTGCCCATCGCCGTCATGCCCCGTCCGGCTGCGCGACGGGCAGCGCACGCCGCAGCCAGTCGGCGAACACCGTGCGTGCCCGGGAGGCGAGTTCGGCGCCGTACCGGTCGGCGTCGGCGCGGATGCGGTCGAGGTCGACGCCGTGTGCGGTGAGTTCGTGGGTGTGGCCCAGCAGCCAACGTTCGAGCCGCGTGTGGTCCGCCTCCAGGTGGAACTGCAGTCCGAGGAGGGTGTCCCCGACGGTGAAGGCCTGGTGGGGGAAGCCCGGGGTCCCGGCCAGGAGCGCGGCACCCTCCGGCACGGCGAACTGGTCGCCGTGCCAGTGCAGTACCGGCGTCCCGCCGAGTCCGGCGAGGACGGACCCCTCGCCCTCGGCGGTGAGCGTCAGGGGCCCGTAGCCGATCTCGAAGCGGCCGGTGGCAGCGACCCGTGCGCCGAGGGCGTGTGCGAGGAGCTGGGCGCCGAGGCAGATGCCGACCGTGGGGAGCATGCGGCGCACCCGGGCTCCGACGGCGGCGGCCTCGTCGGCGAGGTACGGGTAGCGCGCGAAGTCGCCGACCCCGACGGGGCCGCCGAGGACGACGAGCAGATCGGCGGCGACGAGGTCCTCGTCCCCGACGCGGTCGACACCGGCCTCGAGGTACCGGACCCGGTACCCGTGCTCCCTCAGCAGCGGTCCGAGGATGCCGAGGTCCTCGAAGGCGACATGGCGGATGACAAGGGCGGTGCGGCTCACAGGGCCTCCCGGGTGGTGTCGGTCGCGGCAGCGGCAGCGGCGCCGGGCCAGAAGTGGCTGTCCGGCAGGGACCGGGCGCCGAAGAGCGCCTGACCGACGCGGACCACGGTGGCGCCCTCCCCCACGGCGATCCCGTGGTCGCCGGACATGCCCGTCGACAACCCGCCGGGGCCGACGAGCCCGAGTTCCCTCCCCCGGTCGCGCGGTCCGCGCAGCGGGGAGAAGCACGCGCGGACCCGGGACGGGCGGGACGCGCGCGCGGCGGGAGCGCGGCGTACGTACCCATGACGGTCACCGGCGGCGCCGTCGACGCGGTGGAGCGCAGGTGCCGGCGGCGAGGCCATGCCGTGGCGTGTGCGCGCCGGAACAGGTGTCCGGACGCAATCCGGAACCGTCCGTCCGCGCGCCGGGTACCCGCCGGGTGCCGTCCCGCGAGTCGCGACCGTGCTCGGCGCCGGTCTCATCGGGTGCGGTCCGGGGCGGGTGCCGTGCCGTCCGCCATCAGGCCGGCCGCGCCCTGCGCGAGCATCTCCGCGGCCAGTTCGTGTCCCAGCGCACGCGCCCGGTCGGCCGTGCGGGGCACCGGCGCGGTGGCGGACAGCCGTACCAGCGTGGCACCGTCGGTCGTGCCGACGACGCCGCGCAGACGCATCTCCCCCCGGGTCCGGTCGGCCAGCGCGCCCACGGGAGCGCTGCAGCCCGCCTCCAGGGCGGCGAGCACGGCCCGCTCGGCCGTCACCGCGATCCGCGTCGAGGGGTCGTCGAGCGGGGCGAGCGCCGCGATCAGCTCCGCGTCGTCCGCGCCGCACTCCACGGCCAGTGCGCCCTGGCCGGGCGCGGGCAGCAGCGTGCCGGCCGGCAGGACGTCGGTCGCCTCACCGGCACGGCCGAGCCGGCCCAGTCCGGCGGCGGCCAGCACCACGGCGTCCAGGCCGCCGGCGGTGACGTATCCCATGCGGGTGTCGATGTTGCCCCGTACGGGGACCGTCTCGAACTCCGTGCCGCGGCTGCGGGCGTACGCGTTGAGCTGCGCGGCACGGCGCGGCGAGCCGGTGCCGATGCGGGCGCCGCGCGGCAGGTCCGCGAGCGTGTGCCCGTCCCGCGCGACGAGCACGTCGCGCGGGTCCTCGCGCGCGGGGATCGCGGCCAGGACCAGTTCCCGCGGCTGCCGGGTCGGCAGGTCCTTCAGCGAGTGCACGGCGAGGTCCACCTCGCCGCGGACCAGCGCCTCGCGCAACGCGGCGGCGAACACACCGGTGCCGCCGATCCGCGCGAGGTCCTCGCGCGAGACGTCACCGTAGGTGGTGATCTCGACGAGTTCGACGGGGTGTCCGGTCATCCGGGTCACGGCTCGCGCCACCTGCCCGGACTGGGCCAGGGCCAGTGCGCTGCGCCGGGTCCCCAGCCGCAGGGTCCGTCCGGTCCTCCCGGGCCGGCCCGCCCGGGTCCGCGCCGTCACGCCGGCCCGCACGTACGGCACCGCACCGCGCGACGCGTGGAGCGCTGCGGGGTGCCCGTCAGCGGGCCCCGCCTGGCATCGTCCGCGGTCTCGGTGATCTCGGCGTGGTCGGCGCAGACCGCGGCACCGCAGGTGAGGCAGACGCCGACGGCCGGGGCCGCCAGGTCCTTCGTACGGCAGTCGAGACACTGCATCGGTACTCCTCGTGGAGCGTGACGGCCTCGTCGGCCGGTACGGGTGGGCGGGAGTCGCAGGGGTACGGCGTAGCCGCCGTCGTGGCGTATCAGTCCGGGCGTCTCCTCCCGCACACCGCCGGCGTCGACCTCGCCGACGACCAGGACGTGGTCCCCCGCGGGGTGCCGGGCGACGACACGCGCCGTGAGCCAGGCCGGCACCCCGGGCAGGAGCGGGAGTCCGTCGTGCTCCAGCAGGCGTTCGTGCCCGGCGAACCGGTCGGCGTCGCTGCGCGCGAACCGGTCGGCCAGTTCGGCGTCGTCCGGTCCCAGCAGGTGGACGGCGAAGCGGCCGGCCCGTTCCACGGCGGGCGCCGCGGAGGCACCGCTCGCCACGCAGAAGGAGATCAGCGCCGGTTCCAGGGAGACGGAGCAGAAGGACGTCGCGGTGAAGCCCGCGGGTCCGGGGACGGTGACGACGGTGACGCCGGCGGCGTGGCGCCGCAGGGTGCGGCGCAGCAGCGCCGGGGTGCCTGCGGGCGGGCCGCCGCGCAGCGGCACGGCGGACTGGGGCAGCATGGGTCTTCCCTTCGCTCGCGGTCCCGGCCCGGGGGCCGCCCGCAGGGGGGTGTGGCCTCCCCCACGGGCGGCGTCCACCGTGAACACGGGGCACGAGGGCCGGTGTCAGGCGCCGGAGCCGGCCGCCGCGCTGTCCACGAGCGGATGCGCCGTCAGGTGCTCGAGCAGCTCCTGGAGCTGCTCGGTCTCCTCCTTTGGCAGTGGCAGCAGCGGTGTGCGCGGGTAGCCGGCGTCGCGGCCCTGGAACCGCAGGCCCGCCTTGATCGCCCGCGGCAGGCCGTAGCCGACGATGAACTGCAGGAACGGCAGCAGTTGCGCGAGGACGGCGTCGGCCCGCTCGTCGTCGCCCGACGTGGCCGCGGCGTGGAGCGCCAGGGCCCATTCCGGGACGAGGCAGGGTGCCGCCGTGCACCAGCCGACGGCACCGGAACGGAAGGCCTCGAGCGCGACCGGGTTGTTGCCGTTGTAGACCGACAAGGCCCCGTCGGACAGTTCACGCAGGGCCCGGAAGCGGGCGACGTCGCCGGAACTCTCCTTGACCATGGTGAGGTTGGGGATCTTCCGGGCGAGCGCGACCACGGTCTCCGGCCGCAGGTCGATGCCGCTGGTGCCGGGGTTGTTGTAGAGCATGAGCGGGAGGTCGGTGGCCGCCGCCACCGCGGCGTAGTGCCCCTCGAGTTCCGCCTCGGTCAGCTTCCAGTACACCTGGGGCAGCACCATGATCGCGGTGGCGCCGTTGCGGGCGGCCACCCGGGCCCGGCGGATCGTGCCCTCCGTGCTCCAGTGCGAGACGCCCACCAGGGTGGGCACCCTGCGTGCGACGGTCTGCAGGGTGGTCTCGCAGACGGCGTCCCATTCCCTCTCGCGGAGGTAGGCACTCTCGCCGGTGCTGCCCAGCGGGGCGACGGCGTGACTGCCCGCGGCCACCAGGTCCTCCGTGAGCCGGCCGAGGGCGGCGAGGTCGACGTCGCCGGTGACCGGTTCGAAGGGGGTGACGGGGTAGGAGATGATCCCCTTCAGCGGCGGGTTCGTCATCAGAGTTCCACCTGGCCCGAGAGGCAGTCGGGGTGGTTGCGCAGGGCCTTGCGCGCGTAGTAGCCGAAGTTGGCCTTGTTGCGGCGGTCGCTGGAGGTCCAGTCGTGGGCCTCACGGGCGAGCTCGGGGTCGAGCGGCTGGACGGTGCCGGCCGACATCGCCAGGAGCTGCAGGCGGGCGGCGCGCTCGATGAGCATCGCCAGATTGCACGCCTCCTCGACGGTGGAGCCGGTCACGAGCTGGCCGTGGTGGGCCAGGAGGATGGCGCGCTTGTCGCCGAGCGCTCCGGCGATGATCTCGCCCTCCTCGTTGCCGACCGGCACCCCCGGCCAGGTCTTGAGGAAGGCGCAGTCGTCGTACAGGGGCGTGGTGTCCATCTGGGAGACCACGAGGGGGACCTCCAGCATGGCGAGCGCGGCGGTGTGCAGGGAGTGGGTGTGGACGATGCAGTTGACGTCCTCCCGGGCCCGGTAGATCCAGGAGTGGAAGCGGTTGGCGGGGTTGGCCATGCCCTCCCCCTCCAGGACCCGCAGGTCCTCGTCCACCAGCAGCAGGTTGTCCTCGGTGATCTCGTCGAAACCGAGGCCCAGACGCTGGGTGTAGTAGGTGCCGGGCTGCTCCCCCCGGGCGCTGATCTGTCCGGCCAGGCCCGAGTCGTGGCCCCCGTCGAAGGCGATGCGGCACGTCAGGGCGAGCTTCTGCCGCGTGGTCAGCTTCGAGTCGCCGAAGTGGTCGTTCATCTGCCGCTGGGCGCGGTCGACGAGCACGTCCTTCGAGTCTCGCAGGGTGTCTGCCATTCTCCGCTCCAGTCCCGAGGGCACGCTCGCGCGCGGCCCCGTGTCAGTGTGCTGCCTGAACAGCACGGCAAGGAAACCATGTTCACCATAGGACACCTTGTGTCCTGCGGGCAAGGTTCCCCGTGCCGTCGGCCGCCTCACAGGAGCGCGGTCTCCGTGGGCAGCCCGAGCAGGTACCGTCCCGTCACCTCGTACATGGGCTGCCTGATCTGGACATGGGCGGTCATCGTGTGGGCGTCCCGGAAGCGGCGCTGCAGCGGTGAGGTCTCGTAGACGGCCGACGTGCCGCCGAGTTCGTACATCGCCGTGGTCACGTCGGCGGCGGTCCGGGCGGCATGGGCCGCGGCCAGCCGGAGGCGCACCCGCAGCTCGTCCTCCACGGGCGCCTCGTCCCGCGCCGCGCGCCAGGCGTCGTCGACCGCCTGACGGAAGAGCAGACGTGCCGCCTGGAGGGAGGCTTCCGCCCTGGCCAGCGTGTCCTGCGTCCGCGACCTCTCGGCCAGCGTGCGGGCGGACCCGAGCGGCTTCTTCACGGTGGCGAGCGCGCGGAGGTCGTCCACCGCGCCGCGGGCGTTGCCCAGTGCGGCGGCGGCCACCGACGCGGCGAAGAAACCGAGGAGCGGGAAGCGGTACAGCGCCCCGGCCCCGGCCGGAGGGCCGTCGACGACCGACACCACGCGGTGTTCGGGCACGAACACCTCCTCGGCCACGCAGTCGTGACT
This sequence comes from Streptomyces sp. B3I8, assembly GCF_030816915.1. Classification (NCBI taxonomy): domain Bacteria; kingdom Bacillati; phylum Actinomycetota; class Actinomycetes; order Kitasatosporales; family Streptomycetaceae; genus Streptomyces; species Streptomyces sp. B3I8. Next base: position 365,136 of record NZ_JAUSYN010000001.1, read on the forward strand.
CCCCGTGGCCCGCATGCCGACCGTGTGCCAGGTGTCCAGGATCTCCAGCTCCGCCACGGGCACTGCCACGACCAGCGGCCTCGGCCCGGAGCCGGCGCCGTCCGCGTCCGCGTCCGCGGCCATGCATCCCGCGAAGAGCCAGTCGGCGTGCGGGACGCCGCTGCAGAACGTCCAGCGGCCGGACACCACGACACCGCCCCCGACCGCACGGGCGCGGGCGGTCGGGGCCCACACCCCCACCGCCGTCGACCGGGGGTCGCCGAAGACCTCGTCGGCGCCCTCCGCGGACAGGTACGCGCTCAGCAGGCTGGACGTCATCGCGATGGCGACGCACCAGCCCGCGGAGGCGTCGCCCCGCGCGACCGTCTCGGCCGCCTCCAGCATCACCGAAGGGGGCGTCTGGGGGCCGCCCGCCGAGCGGCACACCCCGGTGCGCAGCAGGCCGTTCGCGACCAGCTCGCGCACGAGGGCATCGTCGAGCGCTCGACGCTTCTCCCCGGCCCCGGCCACCGAGGCGGCCAGGTCGGAGCAGCGCGCGGCGGCACGACGCAGTTCTCCGAAACCGTCGAGGACATCGGGGACGTCGTCCGCGGCCCCGTCCGGTCCACCGGCATCACGCATCGTCCAGTTCCTCCCCGCAGTCGTCCCGCGCCGGCCCGGAACGCGGGACGACGCGCGCCACCCTCATAAATTGGCAGTGCCTATCATTGCAGACACGACCCGACCGGGAGACCGCGATGACAGACGTTCCAGACACCGCACCCCACGAGCAGCTCCTGGTGGGGCTTGTCCGGCTCGGCCAGGCGCTGCGCATCAACAGCTACCGCAACGCGGGCCCCTACCGACTGTCCCCGCTGCAGGCGGACATTCTCACGATACTGAGGGGGGATCAGCGGCCCCGACGTCCCAGCGAGCTCACCCACGCGCTCACCTCCTCGCCCCCCACCATCAGCGACGCGGTCAAGACCCTCACCACGAAGGGACTCGTGGAGCGCCGGCGCGACCCGTCCGACGCCCGGGCGGTCTTCCTGACCCTCACACCGGACGGGCACACGGAGGCCGACCGGCTGGCGCGCATGCCTGCGGTGTTCGGCGAGGCGATGGCGGCCCTCTCGCCGGACGACGTCGCCGCCATGCTGCGCGGCACCAGCACCATGATCAGGTCCCTCCAGGAGAACCAGGCCATCCCCGTCACGAAGATGTGTCTGACCTGCGAACTCTTCCGTCCCGAAGCCCATCCCTCCAGCGACAGACCGCATCACTGCGCGTTCCTCGACAGCCCCCTCGCCGACCTCGAACTGCGCCTGGACTGTTCCGACCACCACACGGCCCGAGCGCGGCCCGCCGCGGCCGGGGACACCCGCGGGCACGCCCACCCCGACGGTTGATTAGGAGTCCTATGCATTTTAGTTAGGAGTCCTATACACTTCCCGTCGTCGCCCCGCCGACCCCGCCGCCCGGGGACCGCTCCCCCTCACCCAGGAGAAAGCCCATGTCCCGTACTCCCGCGCACCGCCCCGCCCCCGCCTGGGACATCAGCCAGTGGTTCAACTCCGACGCACTGGACCTGGACCGGCTCCGGGGCAAGGTCGTCGTCCTGGAGGCGTTCCAGATGCTGTGTCCCGGATGCGTCGCCCACGCCCTCCCGCAGGCCAAGCGCCTGGAGGCCGCCTTCGCCGGGGCCGACGTCCAGGTCGTCGGACTGCACTCGGTCTTCGAGCACCATGCCGCGATGACCCCTGTGTCGCTGGAGGCCTTCCTCGCGGAGTACGGGCTGACGTTCCCGGTGGGCGTCGACCGGCACGCCGAGGACGGTACGACACCGCTCACCTTCGCCCGCTACGCCATGCAGGGCACTCCCACCACCGTCCTGATCGACCGGGAGGGAAGGCTGCGCATGCAACGGTTCGGCAGCGTGGACGACCTGGTGCTCGGCGCATCCGTCGCCACGCTTCTCGCGGAACGGAGCGAGCCCGCCGACGGGCCACTGCCCGAGGCCGCCCACACGCATGCGGCCGGACGCACGCCCGAGCCCGCCCACGCGCACGCGCACGAGGGCGGCGTGTGCACCGTGGGCGGGGAATGCACCTGAAGGAGCCGGCACCTGACCGGGCGCACTCGCCGTGCGAGGGCGCCCGAGCCCGCCGCCCGGTGCCGGGCGCCCGCAGCGGCGCAAGAAAACGACAACCTTCGGCCAATGGCGTCCGGAGAGGATTGCCGGTGCCCGTCCCGACCCGCGGGGCAGGCACGCGACCACCACCGGAAGACGACAGGTACCACCCATGCAAGGGACCGCGGTGAGGGGAAGCACCGCTTCCGCTCCTGCCCGTCCGCCCGCCGGCGGCTTCGCGCCGGACAGCGACGATTTCCTCCGGACCTTCTACGACCAGTACGGCCCTGAACTCCAGCGCTACGCGACCCGGTTGCTCGACGGCGACTGGCACCGGGCGGAGGACGTCGTCCAGGAGACGGCGGCCCGCGCCTGGCGGCACGCCGGGTTCCTGAGGGCACATCACGCCGCGCTGCGGCCCTGGCTGTTCACCGTGGTCAGGAATCTGGCGCTGGACCATCACCGGGCCCGGCGGCTACGGCCGTTGAAGCTGCTGCCCGTCGAGGAACTCGACGCCGTCTGCGAGGGCCCGGACCACCTGCTCACCCTGCATGTGGTCCTCGACGCGCTCAAGGACCTCAACGAGCAGCAGCGGACGGTGATCAGGCTCATGTACTACCTGGAGTACAGCGTGGCCCAGGCCGCCGAACACCTGGGCATACCGCAGGGAACGGTCAAGAGCCGTGCCTTCTACGCCATGCGGGCCCTGCGCAGGGCACTGGAGGCACGGGGAGTGCCGAGCGGACCGGCCGCCGGCGCGGAACGGCGCGAGGCCTGAAAACGCCCCCTGTCCGCGGTCGGGGTGAACCGCCCGGGGGCGGGGGACGTTCCAGCCGTAGCTGACGGAGTCCGCGCCGAGGAGATGCCATGCGCTGTGAACGAGCCCGAGAGGACCTGACGGTCCAGATCCTGTCGGCGGGCCGGCACGGACCGCCGGACGCGGCGAGCGCGGAGCACCTCGACGGCTGTGCCGCGTGCGCGGCGGAACACCGTCGGCTCCGCCACACGCGCGCTCTGCTCTCCCGCGTTCCCCTGGAGGCGTTCGACGCCCTTCAGGCCGGCGCCGCCGTCCGGGAGCCTGCCGCACCGCGGGGAACTCGCGGACCGCGGTAGACGTGGGACGGCAGGCTCCGGGACGGCACGGGCGGGGCGAGCCGTCCGGTGGCCCGCCTCGCCTCTGTCAGGCCCGCCGCGCCGCCGGTACCGCCGCCTGCTTCGCCGTCGGCATCGGCTGCACCGCTCGCTTCACAGGCCTGCGTGCGGTGGCTTCGGTGTCCGGTTGCGCTGAAGCTGCCATGCCTCGGGGGTGACTGGCGTGTAGAGGTTGACGAGGGATCCGTCGGGGTCGCGGACAAGAGCCGACACATTGCCCCACGGCATCATGGTCGGAGGCTGAACGACATCAAGATCGTCGCCGAGATCGGCCGCAAGCCTCTCGTACACGGCGTTGGTGTCGTCGACGAGGAACTCGACGATCGCACTGTTGTTTGCACCCCCACGAGGCGTGTTGGTGGTGATGAAAGCGATGCGGGCGGAGCCGCTGACAGCGACGGTGGCCGAGGGGGTCACCAGTTCGACGAAATCCTCGGTGAGGTACTGCGGAGTCGCACCGGTGAGGGCCCTGTAGAAGCGGACGAGCCGCGGAACGTCATCGGTGATGAGACGGACGGAGGCGAGCTGCACTGCGGCTGAGACGGTCATGCGGTCACCTTAGGATCAATACAGGTCATGTTCCGCCCGGAAATACCGCATCATCGCAGGTATGACCCGACCAACCGCACGCGTTCTCGCCTTGCTGGAGTTGTTGCAGGCGGGAGGAACCCGCACTGTCGTCGACCTCGCCGAGCGCCTCGGAGTCGACCAGCGCACCGTGCGCCGCTATGTCGAGCAGCTACGCGAGATGGACATTCCGGTGGACGGGGTTCGCGGTCGGTACGGCGGCTACCGTCTGGCCCGCCACTACCGCATGCCCCCGCTGATGCTGAACGACGAGGAAGGCCTTGCCGTGGTGTGGGCGTTGCTGGTCAACCAACATGCGCACAGTGGTCCGGTGACCCCGCTGGTGAGGGAGACGGCCACCGCGAAGGTACGCCGAGTGCTGCCGGCCGCGCTCGCCCGCCGCATCGACGCGGTACTGCGGGCAGTGGACTTCACCGGTGAGCCACGCCCGGGCGCGGAAGACCACGACGACGCCGAAGCTCGTCCTGGTACAGACGAAGGCGCTCAGACGCTGCTCGGTCTGGCCGAGGCAGCACGGGACCAGCGCCCGGTCGCGTTCGCGTACCGGACCCGTCAGGGGCACGCGGCAACGCGGCACGTACAGCCGCACGGCATCGTGGCGTACCGAAACCTGCTCTACCTCACCGGCTTCGACACCGACCGCCGGGCGCAGCGTACCTACCGCCTGGACAGGATGGCCGATCTGCGGCTTCTGCCAGGCACCTTCGAAGCGCCCGCGAACATCGACCCAGCGGCCCAGGTGCTGGGACCACTGTCGGCGGCACCTTCGCGATACGACGTCTCCGTGCTCATCCGCGCTGATCCGGCCCATGTGCGGCGCTGGATCCCGGAGACGCTCGGGTCAGTCGCGCCGGCGTCGCCTCCCGATGCTGCGGACGGTCAAGACTGGCTGCAGGTGTTTCTGCGGGCTGAACGCCTCGAATGGGTCGCCGGCACACTCGCCATGCTGGACCGGCCCTTCATCATCCAACAGCCGGAAGCCCTCAGAACGGTGGTTCTCGCACTCGGACACCGACTGGCTGAACACTCCGCCCAGTGACGCGAAGTCACCGACGACGAGGAACGACTCGATACCGCCCGCGGCCAGGACGACCTGATCGCGGGCGGCCCGCCCCGGACACCGCCGGTGGTCGACGCCCAACGGCTCCAGACGGTCGGTCCACCAGCGGCACCGGACCGAGAGATCGCACCTTGATGTCTCACGCCTCGTCAAAGGCCTCGAGCAGGCGCTCGTACGCCGGCTTCGGCCGCAGGGCCGCGTCCCACGGCAGGGAATCGGCCGTGCGCGGAGGATAGATCTTCGTGTCGGCGGTGGAACCGTACCGGTCGGTGAATCCCCATGTGGAGAACGATGTGCAGTTCGGCTCCTCCAGGCAGACCCGCAGCTTGCCCGCCATCTCATCGGCCTGGGTCTGCCGCCCGTCCTCCTCGTCCTCACCTATGGGGACGTCCATCTCCGACACCCGCGCCTGAACCCCGAGCTCCGCCAGATCCCGCACATGGCTGCGGAAGGTCTCCGGGTCGATGCGGTCGCCGGGTGCGTACTCATGGTTCTGGAAACCCACGCCGTCGATCGGTACGCCGCGTTCCTTGAGCCGCTCGACCAGATCGTAAAGGGCGTCCCAGCGCTCGCCTTCCTCCTCCACCCCGTACTCGTTGAGGAACAGCCGTGCCTTCGGATCGGCCCGGTGGGCGGCCCTGAACGCCTCGTCGATGTACTTCTCGCCCATGGCCTCGAACCACGGGCTCTGCTCGGAGCGCAGACCGAGATCCCCGTTGGTGTAGCTCTTCTCGTCGTCGGACATGGGCTCGTTGACCACATCCCATTCCGCGACCTTTCCCTTGAAGTGCCCGGCGACCATGGCGATGTGCCGGAGCATGGTCCGGCGCACCTCCTCGGGGTCGTCGTTCTCCCGCATCCAGCTGGGCAGAGCCTCGTGCCAGACGAGGGTGTGCGCGTGCACCTTCATGTCGTTCGCGCGGGCGAAACGTACGAGCAGGTCCGCGTCGCGGAAGTCGTAGACGCCCCGGCGCGGGTGGAGGAACTGTGGCTTGAACGCGTTCTCCGGAGTGAGCATGGAGAACTGGCTTCCCGCGAGCGCCCGGTAGCGTGAGTCGGTGAGCAGCGGGTTCTCGGCCAGGGCGGCGCCGACGTCGAACGGCCGCCCCACGTCTGCGGCCCGCGCACGCAGCGAGTCGTCGGACTGCTCCTGGCGTAGCTGCGGCGCCTTGATCACGCGGAGCGAGTCACCGCTCTCCGCCCGCGCCGTCAGCCGCGTCAGCCGCCATCCCTCGCGGCGCTCGTCCTGGCCCGCGTCCGCCTCCAGACCGAACCAGACAGTGCCCTCGGCGAACACCCCCGGGTCGTGCACGGTCCCCAGCCGCCGCCCGTCGGCTTTCACGCGGAAGGTGTCACCGATGCTCGACACGGCGAGCGTCACCCTCCCGGAGCAGCCGCAGTCGAAAACCTTGGAGGTGGCCGGCTCATCGCCCTCGCCGTCCCATATCTGTACCTTCACGTGTCCGTCAGCGGTCACGCCGACGCGGAGTGAGGGCCGCTCCTGCCGCCACTCGTCGTAGATGACCGGTACACGTCCGTAAAGCCGCAGCCATGAGCCGCCGTCACCGTCACCCACACCGGACATGCGCGCGGTGACGGTGAAGTCGCCATCGGACCTGAGATGCGGGCCGGCCAGGTTCAGCGGGGGGTTGGGCCGGCCGCCGGAGGAGTCCTGCTCCACGATGTGCCGATCCAATGCGCTGACCCGCAGGATGTCGTTCCGCGCGGTGGTGCCCGGCATCTGCGTCCAGTCCTGGTTCCGCAGCAGGTCTTCGTCGTGCGCGCCGCCTTCGCCCTGCCCCGTGCACCCGGCCGCCACCGCCGTGACGAGCACCACGGCGGTCAGTCGCTGCCACGTCCCCCCACCGAGGCCCACGGTCCCTCCCACTCTCTTGTTCGAGACGAGATCAACGTCTCGGAACCGGGCCACAGTTCATCACACGTGAGATTTCGCTGACCGGCGGATGGCGGGACTGGCGGCCGGGCCGCGGCCGGGCCGCCACAAGTCAGATGGCGGAACAGGACGCTCTTTCAGCAGGTCTCGCGCACGTAGTCCTCGCTGTCCGGCTCGGAGACGTCCATGTCACGCATGACCACGCTCACCCGGTCCCCGTAGGCACAGGCGTTGCGCAGGCCCTCTTCGGTGTACTCGATGAAGATCGCGTGGTCACCGAAGGCGGACACGTACGTGCCGCACTCGTTCCACTTCGGGTCGCCGCACTCCTCCGCGACGGCGAAGTCGAGCCCGTTGGCCTTGTGGTTGCCGGCCAGTTCCACGGTGTTCTTCTGCCCGACGGCGAGTCCCTTGTCGTGCGCGTGGGCCGACAGGAGGCGGATGTAGGCCTGGGCGTCCTGCGCGGTGAGCGCGCCGTTCACCACGTCACGGTCGTACGTGTCGTAGTTGTCCAGTTCGACGGCGTCGAAGCCCTTGGTGTCGCACTGGTCGATCTGCTTGTCGATCTGCTCGGCGATCCGCTCGCGCTTCCCGTCCTCGGAGATGTCGAGGATCACCTCGTCCCACTCGGGGTCGATGACGGGCTCACCGTCCTTGGTCAGCAGCAGATCCTTGTCCCAGTCCTGCGGGCCGCTGACGTCTCCCTCCTGCTGGGTCTGGAAGGCATTGACGTAGCAGATGTTGTACAGGCCCTTCGCCGGGGACTCCTTGACGTCCCGGGTGACGACCTGAACGCCCTCGTCGGGCTCGTAGGCGCCGCCGATCTGGTAGTCGAAGGACGCGTTGACCGGAGGCAGGACCACGGTCTCGGCCGCCTCCGAGCGGAACGGATTCAGCACGGCCATGACGGTGGCGCAGGACGCTGCCAGGGCCAGGCCGGTGACGATCTTCCCCGTGCGGGGGCGGCGGCGGGCAGGCATGGGCGACTCCTTCGAAGGACGGTACCGCTGACATCGCCCTCGTCGGCCTGCGGGAGACGGCGAAACCCGGGGCACTGCACAGGGACCACGGTGGGCACCCGGCCGGGGCGTGACGCCCACCCTAGGAGTGATCTCCCCCGGAGCACAGCACGCACCTTGCTCAGAGCTTGCGCGGCCGCCCTCCTCCCCTACCGGCGGCCCACAGCCGTCGGAAGGGCCGCGCGTGTGCCCGCCCGCCGGTTCACAGGGGAAGGGTTATACCGAGCTGCCGCATGGCCGACGAGGGCGGGCCCCCTTCGGACCGCTCGGTCTTGTAGCCCTTGGCACGCGGTTCCAGGGTGCGGGGATCGACCGCCTCGGCGGGGGCGCTCCTGGCGTAGAGCCCGGCCGGCTGGCTGTCCCGGTCGTGGGGCAGGAGCCAGAAGACGCGGCGACGGAAGGTGCCGGACTGGCGGGACGGCTTGGCGGTCGGGCCGAGGAGCGCGTAGCCGACCATGCGCCCGTCACGGTGGTAGGCGGGTTTCCCCCTGCGGGTGGGCAGCCGGTCCAGGCTCTGCCGGACGTAGTCGAGGTCATCGATCTCTTCCAGCCACACGAGTTCGATCTCGTGGCTGATCTCGTCCTCGGCGATCAGGGAGCTCATGCGTCGGCGTCCCTTTCCTGGTCGGTGAGCAGTCCGATGCCCGGGTAGTGCTTGCGCTGGTTGGACAGGATCATTTCCTTGGGCGAGGCCAGTCCCACGAGCTCCCGGGTGCGGGCGGCGAACGCCCTCGAGGACATGACCGGTGCGCCCTCATTCTGGCACCAGGTCTTGTAGGCGGAGTAGAGAGCCGTCTGCTCGGCTCTCAGATCGGCCCCCAGCATGCAGCACTCCTCGTAGAAACGGCCGGTGTGGTCCTCGGTCTCGGCGTAGGCGGTGGTGGCGATACGGACGCGTTCGGGGCCCGTGAGATCGCGGTCGCCTGCGAGGTAGCGGCGGGCTCCCTCGATGAGCCAGCCCAGGATGCCGGGGCCTTCTTCGGTGACGAGGATGTCCGCCAGATTGTCGATCTTCCGGTGGTCGGGCACGACGCGCTCGAAGGGGATGAGGCGCATGCGCCGCCAGAAGGCGAAGCCACCGGTGCCGACTTCGGGGCGGTGGTTGCCCAACAGCCAGAGTTTGTGGGTGGGTTCGAAGCTGAAGAAGTCCTGCCGCATGCGGCGGGCCTTGATGCGGTCGCCACCGGTCAGCAGCTTCACCCGTGCCTCGTCGAACTTGTCCCCGGGTTTGACCTCCGAGCACACGATGACGCGACGGCCGTGCAGTTCGGCGAGGTCCGTGGGGTGGCCCTCGTAGGGACGGGCCATCAGGAAGCCGGGCGGAGCGGCATCGGCGTAGTCGCCGAGGAGCTTCATCAGGACGTCCAGCAGAACGGACTTGCCGTTCTTGCCCGAGCCGAAGAGGAAGGGCAGGATCTGGCCGCCGACGTCCCCGGTGACGGAGTACCCGAGCAGGAGCTGGAGGTAGTCGATCATCTCTTCGCCTTCGGCGTCGTCGCCGAAGGTGTCGGTCAGGAATCTTCTCCACCTGGGAGTGGACACGTGCTGCGGCCCGACCATGGTGGAACGGGAGTGGAAATCCTTGTTCGGGTCCGGGGTCTTCACCAGTCCGGTGCGCAGGTCGACGATCCCGTCCGGGGTGCACAGCGCGTAGGGGTCCGCGTCCAGCAGGGCGGCGTTGAGGACCATGCCGGGGGCGGACTTGGCCTGGGTGAGCATCGCGTTGATGCCTGTCGTCGACAGGGCCCTGCGCCGGTGCTGCTGGAGAGCGGTGGTCGTGAACACCCCTCGGGAGTCATGGCCCGCGATGTTCTCCGCGAGGTCGCCGGCGGCCCACAGGACGGTGTCGTCCTCGTCGATCTGCCAGCGGGTGGTGTCCCACCGGTACCAGCCGATGCCGGGGACGTGACGGTAGTCGTTGCAGTAGAGCCTGACGAAGAGTTTGGCGTTGCCCCTGTCGGACAGCGTGTCCGGCAGCAGGCCCTCCGGGGTCGCCCCGCTGTCCTGCCGCCTGTCGGCCTGCGCCGGGCGGGGAACGGCCGTCGTGCCCTGCGCGCGGATCTGGGCCGCGACGGCCTCGGGGTCGAAGTCGAAGAGGGCCTCGTGCCCGGGTGACGTCACCGGCCGCCCCCCGTGCCGTGGAGGGGCCTCTTGAGTCCCGCCGTGAAGCCGCTGTGGATGATCTGCCCGATCCGGCGGTCCTGCCCCGGACGGACCCTCATGGCCACATCCCTCAGAGCCTCCTCGGCCTGGTCCCGAAGAAGCCTCCCGGCCGCGACGAGTCCGCCCAGGGTGTACGCCGCCCGGTTCAGCGCGTCGGAGAAGCCCGCGCCCTGGTCGACCTGGCCGCAGGCCTCCACAGGGGCCAACACCGCGCTCAGAACGCCCTCTGAGCGCCCGCGGGCCCCGCCGACGGCCAGGACGGCCTGGAGGGCCCTGGGAGGCGCTGAGCGGGGCGCAGGGAGCTTCTGCGCCTGGAGGTGGCCGGTGCGCTCGAGTTCCTCGGCCAGCCAGGCCGGGAGCACGGCCGGTGTCCGGATGTCGCCGACGGGCGTGTAGGCGCCGTCCCGGGTCCGGTTGCCCGGCGCGACGATGTAGCTGCCGTGCGCCCTGACGTCGACCTGCCAGGCCAGACCGCGGCCCCTCCCGGACCCCACGGAGGACTGCCAGCGGCGGGCGTCCCCGGCCCGGTACCAGACGTGCATGCCCCCCGAGGGCGTGCGCACCCGGAGGGTCCCCTCGTCGTCGACGGGGCTGGGGCGGCCGCGCAGGGCGGCGAGCACCGCCAGGGTGTGGAAACCGTTGGCCAGGCCGCTGAGGTCCACGTGGTCGGCGATGGGGATACCGGGAAGGATCCGGTCCCTGGCAGGAGGCTGGGCAGGGTGGGCGTCGACATCGATGACGACCAGTCCGACCGGGCCGCAGGAAACGCCCACCCCGAAGTCCGGGTGCTCGCCCCACCAGCGGGAGACGAGATCGGGGTCGGTGGTCGCGGCATGGAAGCCGTGGCACCAGCGCCCCGCCTGCAGACAGGGGCAGGCCGCCGGCGGGTGGATGTGCGTACGACAGTCGCCGCAGTTGCCCGCGGGGGTCTTCCTCCCCGCAGCGAGGGGGTGGACGGGCCAGCCCTGCGCCACACACCGGCGGGCGAGGGCGGTCGACCTCGCAGCGCCTGAGGGGACGGGGTCGGACTGCCGTGAGTCGCTGCGAGAAAAGCGCAGCTCAGCAGACATCCGCACCCCCTATCAGCGACCGAAGCGACTCAACGACGGACACAGACTAGCGAATACGGGAGACAAGACCACGGAGCACAGGCCGGGGACGCGTCGGCACCGTCTCGACACCGCGCGACGACTCCCACGGAACGTCCCAGCGACCGAAGAAAAGAGGCCAGCGACTGAAGCGGTTTCGGTCGCTGTTCAGTCGCTTGAGAAAACCGCAGGTCAGCGACGCACAAAAGACCAAACAGCGACTGAAGCGACTGAAGCATCCTATATATCACGCACACACGCACACATAACTCCTTCATATACCCGATACTTGAGTCGCTTCAGTCGCTGTTCCTCTTGGAAGACCCCTGTGACCTGCGGTTTTCTCAAGCGACTGAACAGCGACCGAAGAGTCGCTCAGTCGCTGGTTCTCAGTAGCTGCCCCGCTCGGCCAGCGACTGAGGCTCAGCGACCGAGCGACTCAGCGACTGAAGCGGAGCGACTGAGGCTCGGTGGCCCAGCGACCGGAGCGGCCCGGGTGCCGGTGGCGCCGTGCAGGATTCGTGAACCGATCCGGCAATCGCGACGTCGACCCGAGTGGGTGCCCAGCCAGGCGCGCCCTCCTGGCCCTGGAGGACCCCTGTGACAGCCGATCCCCGACCAGCCCCGGCCTCGGCCCTGACCCCGGCACACGAGCTCTGTGCCCCCCGTGACGAATTGCCGCTCTCTCTCGTTCTGTACGTGGCGACACGTGCCGTCGCCGCCCGGTGCCGCCCGCGGCTGGCGGAGCTGGGCATCACGTTCACCCAGTACCTGGTCCTGCGCGTGCTGTGGGAGCGGGGATCGGCCACCGTCAGCGAACTCGGAGGGGTCTTGGGCCTGGACTCGGGGACTCTCTCACCGCTGCTCAAGCGTCTGGAGTCGGCGGGCCTTGTCGAAAGACGCCGGGGGCGGCAGGACGGCCGCAGGGTGGACGTCACCACCACCCCGTCAGGAGACGCCTTGCGGGCCCCTGCGCAGGCTCTGGAAGCCACACTGCGAGAAGGGTCCGGCTCAGCCGGCTCCCCCCAAGCGGAGCTGCTGAGCGTGTTGCGCCGGCTGACCGCCGTGACGGGCCGCTGACCGCAGGTTTCTCCCCTGCGCGGAATCCGCGATGTGCCGGATGCCGGACGATCCCGTGCCGTTTTCATCATTTCGTCGTCCCGGACGTGAACCGACCCCGCGAGCCGGTCGTAGACCCAGTGCCGAAGGCCGGTCGCTTCAGTCGCTGCCGGTGATGCTCCCCTCACCGCATGTCCGCTCGCGGCGAGGAGCGCCAGGCACGGACACGAAGGCCGCGGGTGCGGCACGAGACCGTCTCGGGAAGGAGGCACCGCTCGACATGAGAGAACCGGCTGGGCAGACCGCCCTCCTGACGACCGTTCCGGCGGACCTGCCGCAGCAGCCCTGCGCGGGCCGAACGGCGGCCGGTACCCCGCGTGCGGGACTGGTTCCGGGCACTCTCACGGACCAGGGCAACGCCGAGCTTTTCGTCGCCCTGTACGGCCGTGGCTTCCGGTACGTCACGGACCAGGGGTGGTACCGCTGGTCCGGCTGGCGCTGGGAACCCGACGAGGACGACGCCGTGCTGTGGGCCGTCGGCGATCTGGCGGAGTCCCTGGCCGAACTGGACCCCGCGGGCCGACACACCAGGGCGGCCCTCCGGCGCAACCGGCGACGGGCCATGTCGACCGCGGGCATGAAAGCGGTCCTCGCCCACGCGAAGGAGGCTCAGGACATCCTGTTGCCCGCCTCGCTGCTGGATGCCGATGTTCATGCCCTGTGCACACCCGTGGGGGTGGTGAACCTTCGCACCGGTCGTCTGGTCCCTCCCGACCCGACTCGGCATCATCACTCGCGCACCACCAGCGTCCCTCCTGCGGACATGCCTATACCACGTTGGTACCGGTTCTTGACGGACACTTTCGGAAGTGACGCCGAAGGTCTTCGCATGATCGCTTATGTGCACAAACTGCTGGGTTGCTCGATCGCTGGGGACGTCGACGCGAAAGTAATACCCTTTTTGTACGGTAAAGGGAAAAACGGAAAAAGCGTGCTGTTGGATGTGGTGATACGACTTCTCGGCGACTACGCCGACGCCGCGCCACCCGACTTCCTGCTGGCACAGCCGCCCGAAGGCCATGCGATGGACCTCGCCGAACTGCACGGACGGCGCATCGTCGTCTGCTCGGAGCTGCGTTCGGGAGACCGCTACGACGAGGCACGGGTCAGAATGCTCACCGGAAGCACCACCATCAGAGCCCGGCGCCTGCGCCAGGGCTCGTTCAGTTTCCGCCCCACCCACACTCTGTGGCTGATAGGCAATCACCAACCCCGACCCGGTGCGGGTGGCCCTGCCTTCACCAACCGGCTCAGGGTCATACCTTTCGAGCGGACGCCCATCGACGGCCGCTCGGTGGACAACCTCGCGGACGTCCTGGTGGCGGAGGAAGGGCCCGGCATCCTGCAGTGGTTGATCAGCGGAGCACACCGGTACCTGAACGGAGCCCGAGTCCTCCGCGGACCCGAGAAGGTCGGGCTGCCCGTGAGAGAACGGCACGCGGGGAAGGACGACCCCCTGGACCGGTTCTTGGAGGAATGCTGTGAGCTGAGCGGTCCTCTTCGCGTCGAGCAGACGCTGCTCTACACGGCCTACCGCGCATGGTGCCGAGTAGAAGGCAGTGTTCCGCGATCCTCCCGGAGCTTCGCGGCCCGAGTCAGAGAAGCAGTGGGTCTGTCGACACCGAAAGACATGATCCTTTCCAACCAGAGGAAGTTCTACCCCGGGATAGGGCTTGTCGCCGGTGTCCGGAACAACATGTGATCATCCTCGGTCCCTCCCCGGTGCGACATCCGTCGGCAGGGCGTGAACGCTCTCCCGGTCTGCGGCCGGAAGGTGGTGATTGCGGCGTAATCACCACCCACAACACCGTCCGCTGCACTCACGGCTTGTAGGCTCGCCGCCGCGCCCTGTTTCTGTACCGTCCGCACGGGTGCGCACGGGCGCCGCCAGAGCCGCCGAGCGCACCCTGTTTTCGTATCGTCCACACGGAGATGCACCATGTCCCAGAAGCCAGGCCTCGGCAGGAATCTCGCTGCGGAGAGGGCCGCACGCAAGGCGGCCACACAGCAGGCCCGACTGGTACCTCAGGGTCTGCCGACCGTTCACCCCGATCGGCTGATGCCCAGTCCGGAGAACGGCCGCAAGAAACTACTGAAGATCGAAGAACTCGCGGCCACACTTCTCACCGACGGCATGAACACCGCCATGACCGTGGTACCGCCCGATGTCTACACCGCCATCTACCCGCAGCACAAAGAGGCCGTCAGCCAGCGGGTCGCCGAGGGTGTTCTCTTCGTTGTGCACCACGGGCACAGGCGTCTGGCCGCCGCCAGAGCGGCCGGACTGGCCGAGGTGCCGATCCTGGTACGCAACGATGTGCCGAGCCTGCGGATCGCGGCGATCCAGGAGAACCTGCAGCGCATGGGGCTCAACCCCATTGAGGAAGGCGTCGAGTTCCAGGCAGCGCTGAGCGAGAAGGATGAGAGCGGCAAGCAGTTGTCGCAGCGCGAACTCGCGCGTCGGGTGGGCTGCTCACAAACCTATGTCTCCCATCGTGTGGCACTTCTCCGGCTCGTCCCCCAGCTCCGGCAAGCAGTCGTCGACCACTGGATGAAGGAACAACGGATCGAGGACGGTGAAGTCAACGAGGAGAGGGAGGACGAGAGGCTTCTGCTTCCCGTCCGCGAGGCCGCGACGGTGTACGCGCGTCTCCACCCTGACATGCAGGAGGCCTTTCTGCGGGGCGAGCTGGCCGCCTCCCAGGCCACTGTGCTCAGCAAGGTTCCGGCCGATCAGCAGACCATCCCCGTGGATGTGGCCGTCACCGATGATTGCGCCGCAATCACTGAGGAGCCGGCCGCAGGCCCCCAGCTCCCGGAGCCACGCACCGAGGGGACCGCACCGCAGGGCTTTGCCCCTGCCACCCGCGCCGAAGACGGCCCCCGGCCGTCACGCGTACGTACCCCCCAGCACCAGGCCGATCCCTACCCAGGCGGAGCCGGCGCCCCGGAGAAGAGCGCCACCACGGCACCTGTCGCCCCCGTCGAGGAGCCGCGGGGAGTCATCGTCGTACGCAACGTCGAAGAACTCGCCACCAGCATCAGGGAGCTCCTCAACCAGAACGAGCTGAAAATGCTCGCAGAGCTTCTCGCCCGCTGAGCCGGCGTTGAGCCGGTGTTGAGCCGACCGACCGAGGCGCCTGTGCCACCTCTCCCCTGCCCATGAGTGGCTGGCGCGCGAGCTGCCGCCCCTGTAGCGTGCGCCCGGGTTCGGTCGCCAGGGACCGACAGCCAAGCGGACAACAGCTCCCCAGCACACCGGTGATTGCCACGCAATCACCACTGCCCGACAGTCCCTTGAGCCCTTCCCCAACCCAGCATCCCTCTTTCGAGCCCCTCAAGGCGCGCCGCAGCACACCCCCTCGCCCCCTCTGGCGATTGCGGCGCAATCATCCGTGGAGGATCACCATGGCTTCATCGACCAAGACCACCGCTGATGGGACCACCCGCCGCATCGCCCGCGTGTTGGCTCTCACCAATCAGAGCGGAGGCGCCGGCAAAACCACCTCCGCCGTGAACGTCGGCGCCTGCGCAGCCGACCTCGGCTATGCGGTCCTCATCATCGACGCCGACGCCCAGTGCGACGCGTCTGCGGCCCTGGGCTATGACGCGCCCGATGACATGCCGAACCAGGCAAACCTCTATGACGTTCTCACCGGCGTTGCCAAGATCGAGGAGGCCGTGGTCTCCGCCATGGCCGGCCCCGCCGGAGACAAGGCGAGCAGGCCCATCCCCAATCTGTCCGTCGTTCTCGGCTCCAGCGCACTGGAAGAGGCGGAGCAGCTCCTTGCGCCCAAGACGGGCCGAGAGTTCTGGCTCCGCAAGCAGCTCGACCGCATCCGGGACACCTACGACCTGATCCTCATCGACTGCCCGGGAAACCTCGGCCTGATCGTGGTCAACGCCATCGTCGCCTCCGACGAGGTTGTTGCCTGCGTCAAGCCGGGCTGGAAGGAACTGCGCGCCCTGACCCGGATGGAAGCCAAGATCGACGACATCCGGGAGACGTTCTCGGTCATGGGAGCCGAGGCAGAACTGACGAACATCCTCATCGTCGACTGCCCGACCACCCGCAACCAGGGTGCCGTGTACGACGACAGCCAGCAGCAGGCCAAGGAGGCCTACGAGGAACTGGTCCTCCCGACGGTTCGCAGGAGCCCGCGCATTCCGGAGGCGTACGCCGCGCAGAAAGTCCTCCGCTTCTACGACCCGGCGACGGAGAACCCGACCAAGCTCACGGAGACGTCCGCGCTGTCGGCCACGGACGACTACTACCTCGTGGCGCAGGCCCTGGGTTTCACCCGGCGTAGCTGATTGCGCCGCAATCAGCAGAGCCGAGACAGGTAGCGCGCCGCGTATACCGTGAGGGATTCGGATTCCAGGTGCCGCCTCGGAGAAGACCGCTTCCTGGATGTACGGGCACGCCCGCCACAGGCACCAGTAGCAGCGGCCGTACGACGGCTGGAACGACAGCCGGCAACGCATCAGTGCCCACGGGCTGCCCCGTGACCTGATCTGGGAAGAGTTCACTGCGGCCTACAGCGGACGCCACCAGGACATCGCCGACACCCGGCTGCCGGAGCTGACGACCCGCTCCGGCGGCGGCCTGCTTCTGCCAAGGGCCTGCGCCGAACTCCTCGACGGTGGCAGCAGGTGACGCAGGACCTGGTCGCCCGGGCCCGGACCTGCAGCCGCTGCCGCGCCCAGGGCTCGCGCCGGGGTGCCTGGCGCACACCGAGCTCCCTCGGCTGCGTCACCCTGCGCCCGCCGTGCTCGGGAGTCGTCTTCCAGCGCCGCACCGGCCACCCGCGCGGCGTACTGTACGAGTCGGCCCGCACGCGCGGCACCCGCACGCGCGGCACCCGCGCCGACGGCTACCGGCGCCGCCCGTGCCCGGAGGCCCGAGCGGCGGTCTGGGATCACGGCCACGGCCTGGTCCGCGGCTCGCTGTGCCGCGGCTGTCTCGAACGACGCACCCTGCCCGCCCGGTGCCACGCCGCCGCCGGTTGCGGCGCGGGAGCTCAGGTGGACAGTGCCGTTTCACGCACGGCGCATGCCAAAGCGTGCAGGCCTTCATCGAGTTCGCTGAAGGTGGCGGTGAGAGGCGGCAGCAGTTTGACGACCTCGCCGTCCGGGCCCGAGTTCTCGACCAGGAGACCGAGTGTGAAGGATCGCGCGGTGACCCGCGCCGCGCGATCCGCGTCGCGGAACTCCAAACCCCACACCAGGCCCCGGCCCCGGAACTCCTTGATGTCCTCGGGGTGATCGGCCTGGATTTTCGCCAAGGCGCGTTCGACCTGCTCGCCGTGCAGCAGCGTCTGCTTCTCCAATTGATCGTTGGCCCAGTAGGCCTCGAGCGCGGCAGTGGCGGTGACGAAGGCCGGATTGTTACCGCGGAAGGTGCCGTTGTGCTCGCCCGGCTCCCAGATGTCGAGTTCCGGCTTGAAGAGGCACAGTGCCAGGGGCAGCCCGTAACCGCTGAGGGACTTGGAGACGGTGACGATGTCGGGAACGATGCCCGCCTCCTCGAAGGAGAAGAAGGCGCCGGTGCGGCCGCACCCCATCTGGATGTCGTCCGCGATCAACAGCATGTCGTTACGCCGGCACACCTCGGCGAGTTCGCGCAGCCACTCGGGCCGGGCCACGTTGACGCCTCCCTCCCCCTGTACGGTCTCGACGATCACGGCCGCGGGGCGGTCGAGCCCGGAACCTCTGTCCGCCAAGAGCCGCTCGAACCATGTGAAGGGAGGGGCATCGTCCAGATAGCCGTCGTAGGGCATGGGGACGCCGTGCACCAGTGACACACCCGCCCCCGCCCGCTTGAAGGTGTTGCCGGTGACCGCGAGTGAGCCGAGGGTCATACCGTGGAACGCGTTGGTGAACGACACGACCGTCTCGCGGCCCTTGACCTTGCGGGCCAGCTTGAGCGCCGCCTCGACGGCATTGGTGCCGGTCGGGCCCGAGAACATCACCTTGTACGACAGTTGCCGCGGACGCAGGATGATGTCCCGGAAGGCCTGCAGGAACGTGCGCTTGGCCGCGGTCGACATGTCCAGGCCCTGGGTGATGCCGTCACGTTGGAGATAGTCCAGCAACGCCCCCTTGAGGAGGGGATTGTTGTGACCGTAGTTGAGCGAGCCCGCCCCGGTGAAGAAGTCGACGTACGTGCGCCCCTGTTCGTCGTACAGGTAGGAACCGCTGGCACGGTCGAAGACGGTCGGCCAGCTGCGGCAGTAGCTGCGGACTTCCGACTCCAGGGTCTCGAAGACGTCCTGATCGGGTGCGGTGACCCGCTGATGACGGTCCATGGCACATCCTTGGAGGAGCAGGAAAGTGGACGGGTGAGCTCGAAAGCAGGGGCGGGCAGGCGACGTCAGAGGGCCGCTGTGAGGTGACGGAGCCAGGCGGACGCGGGCCGGGCGACGACCTGGCCGGGCGGCTCGGCTGCGGACGGCCAGGATCTCCCGCAGGAGCGCCTTTCTCTGGTGCAGCGTGCCCGTACGGCCGGTCAGGGCCCGCCCCACACAGGGGTGGTGTCGAGCGGGCTGAGATCGCCGGACCGGTACGACGCACGGCAGTGCAGCAGAACGCCGCCGTTTCCCCCGGGAAGCAGGGTGGACAGATCCGCGCGGACGGTGGTCCCGGGAAACTCCACCGTCACAGCGTCCTCGTGGCACACGACCTGAAGGGCGTCAGCCGATCGGCTGACGCCGATGATCAGGGCGTATCGGGGGGGCGAGGCCGTGTCGCCGCGCGGCGCTCCCTTGCTTCTGTCGCCTCACCTGGCGGGCTGCACGGAGGAAGGTGCCTTGGTCGGGCATGGTGCGTTGTCTCCTGCCTACGGGCCGACTCCCGGGTCTCGCGGCGGACGAGGCCCTGTTGGTGAGGACGGGCTGGGTCTCCGGGTCCGGGAGCCGGCTGTGAGGGCGGGCCGACGTCGGGGCCGTGGCGTCGGCCCCGTGGACGAGCTCCGGGTACTCCCTGTCCTCGGGGCGAGCGGCCGCCTGCTGTGTTCGCGTCCGACGATCGCGTCGGTGTGGCGTCCACATTGCGGATTATCTCTGGCGACCATTCGCCCGGAGGTCGCGGTCATCGGGTCGAGGCGAGTATGGCGAAGGATACTCAAGAAGCTGTGGGGGAAAATGTTGACTCGCAGCTCGGAGGCGCCCGGTACGTGAGGTGCGGCGGCCGTCGAGGGTGACCCGCTGCCGTTACCACTGTGAAAGCGGAAAGTTTCATGGCAGCGGATGCGGGGAACGTTTCGGCCAGGCGTATGTCTTGCGGCCCGTCAATCCACATTGCGCCACATCGCCGCCTCGCGGGTGGAATCGCACCCCTGTGGACCTCGGCGACTGTGGTGATGAGCTGCTGTGGGGGCGGGAATCCTTGCTGCCCCAGGTGATTGCAGGCTTCTGGGCAAGCCGCCGCCTTGGTGGCAATTGCTGTACAAGGGCCGAAACGGACGTGCGCACTTCGCTGTCGCACCGCGTTGTACGCGAAGCCCGTTCGTAGCTTCAGTGCCACAACGATCCCAAGCACCCCTGTCCCCCGCAAGCCACTGTGTATGTTCCGGCTGCTTCGTGAGTCTGGATGGGTCACCGGTATCTGCGTCAGAAACGGGGGACGGACGGATCGCGCGGAGCATTCGGACGAAGGAATCCCAAGGCCGCTGGCAGGGGAACAGCAAGCGAATTCAGGGCAGGGTTCCCGGCCCCCTGCATCCGGGCGCCTCCGGGTCGGATGCGGGCGTCTCCGTCGCACCGAAGACGCGCACGGTCATGGCCCTGCTGCTGGTGCACGTCGGCCAACTGGCTTTGGTCCACGCCTTCGTGCGGGAACTCCGGGGGAGCGGCCGCCGGCGACCGGGTTGCGGACCCTGCAGTACTGAACCGCAGAAAAACTCTGTGCACCCTCACCGGCCGCTCGCTCGCCGATGCCGCCCGGGTCGAGGACCGCTCGCGCACGACCATCAGCCGGACGGATACGCGCGTTGTGGGTACCGGCTCGCCCACATCGTCCCGCCCGCCCCACGCCCCGGCTCGGCGATGCCATCTCCCGCGCCCGGCGGCCGTTCCGGCTTCGCCCTTCGCCCTTCGCCCTTCGCCCTTCGCCCTTCGGCCTTCGAGCATCCAGGTCGGGCCGACAGGCGCCCTCCGAGCTGCGCCTCTGCCGTCTCCAGGCCCAACGTTGAAGGTTTCTGGGCTGGCTCCCCACAGGATCTCGACGGGGGCCTGCGAGGCTGACACCCGCAAAGGCCCCGCGACGGGGTGCCCGTTCGCATCCATCACCCGGAACAAGCCCGAGGGGGCCGAATGCATCCGGCCGGCACGGCGCCGAAGGGGAGCAGACCGGTGAGGCCTGGTCATGAACGAGCAGAAGGGCGTGGATGTGGCTGCTGCTGTTCCTCGACAGCCGCGACAGCGACAGCCTCGACGTGGCCGACGGCGACGAGAAAGCCTGCTGTGTCCTCACCCCTGCCGACGCCTTGCTGACGAAGCCTGCCATCGGATTGTCACGGACTGCCGCAGCGCGACGGCCCCGGACGCCCGACCGGTGATCGTGGAACGCGTCCTCGCCAGGGACACGGGCTCCTCGCTCGACCAGGGCCACAACCTGCACATGCCGGCAGTGCACGGCAGGGCCGCGTACGGGAGGAGGCGCGCTACCGCGCTCTTCCCGCTCGGGCCGGGTTCGCCATGGATTCACTGTGCCGGCTGCCGATGGAGGCACATCTCCTCGTCGCGGTGACCGGTCGACCTTCATCACCCACCACGGACGGACTCGGGAGAGACCTTGAACAGCCAGGTTCCGCTCACGCGCCACACCGCCGATCCCGATCCACGGTCCCGACCCGAACTGCCCATGGCGCCCGGCGCGGTCACCCGGGCGCGAGAACTGGCCCTGCGCAACCCGGTGGCACTCGACACGACGACCGCCCTCCTCGACCACGTCATCCGGCACGCCCGGGTCCGCCCGGACGCCTGTGCCGTCCTGGACGGCGAACGCACCTTGACCTACGGGCTGTTGCTCGCCAGGGTCGCCTCAGCGAGAGACGCACTGCATGCCCGGGGAGTGCGGGCCGGTGACCTGGTCGCCGCCGTCGGGCCGCGCAGCGCGCACACCCCGGTCGTCTTCCTGGCTCTGGAGAGCCTCGGAGCGTCGTATGTGCCGATCGACATGAGCTGGCCGGAGAACCGTGTCCGTGACGTGCTCGACCGCAGCAAGCCTGTCCTGTTGCTCGACTACTCCGGCCGCACAGCCTCGGCCGCGCGTGCGGCCGCCGACGCCGAAGGGCTCGGCACGCTGAGCCTGCCGACAGAGGGCAGGCCGGGCCCCGTGGACCAGCACCCGCACGGCGACCGCAGCGGCGAGATCCGGTACACGATCTTCACCTCGGGCACGACCGGCCGTCCGAAGGGCGCCACCATCGAGCACCAGGGCCTGCTCAACCACCTGTGGTCCAAGACGGCCGACCTGTCACTGGGACCCGAGGACGCGGTGGCCTTCTCGGCGCCGCTGGTGTTCGACATCTCCATCTGGCAGATGCTCTGCCCACTCCTGGTGGGCGGCAGGGTCGTCGTGATCGACGATGCCGCCATGCGCATGCCGCGCTGGCTGCTCGGCGCCCTGGACACCGCGGACGTCACCGTCGTGGAACTGGTGCCCACGGTCGTCGGCCGGATGCTCGAGGAGACGCGGCGCGCGAAGGGGCCCGCTCTGCCGAAACTGCGGTGGCTGCTGTCCACGGGCGAGGAGCTGTATCCCGCTCTGGCCGAGCAGGTGCTCGACATGCTCCCGCATGTGGCCCTCGTCAACGCGTACGGGCCCGCGGAGTGCTCCGACGACGTCTCCCTGCACACCGTGACCCGCGCCGACCTGGGCCGTCCCCGGCTGCCGGTCGGCACCCCCGTCGCCAACTGCACCCTCCAAGTCCTGCGCCGGGGGGACGACGGAACCTGGCAGCCGGCCGAACCCGGGGAGAGCGGCGAACTGTTCGTCGGCGGCACATGCGTCGGGTCGGGATATCTCCATGACGCCGCCACCACGGAACGCGCCTTCTTCCGTGACCCCTTCGACCCGGATTCCTCGACCGGCCGGATCTACCGCACCGGCGACCTCGCCCGCGTGGAGGACGGGCTCCTGTACTACCTGGGCCGCAGCGATCGGCAGGTCAAGGTCGGCGGCGTGCGGATGGAACTCGACGAGATCGAGGCCGTCCTCAGCCGGCACCCAGCCGTCGAACAGTGCGCCGTCACCGTCTTCGACCAGGACGTCGTGAGCGAACTGGTCGCCCACTACACCTTGCGCACCGAGGTGCTGCAGCAGGAGTTACGGCTGGCGCTCGGCGCGGCCCTGCCCCCGGTGATGGTTCCGCGGCGCTGGCAGCGGTGGGACGCGCTGCCCCTGAGCCGCAACGGAAAGATCGACTACCGGTCGCTCACGGCGGCCATGTCCACTACCCGGAAAGAGGCGCTGTAACCATGGCAACTACAGGAACGGTGAGTGTGGCCGAGAGCGCGGACCGGGCCGGCGTCCCCGACCTCGCCGAGCGCCTCGCGGCGGTGACGGGCGTCGCCGAACAGCACCTGAAACGCACGGAGCGGGACGCGACATTCCCCGTGGAGGCGCTGGCGGAGCTGCGCAGCACCCGGCTGCTCGGCCTTCAGGTGCCCAGGGAGGAGGGCGGCCTCGGCGGCACCCTCGGTGACCTCATCGAGGCAGGCATGGAGCTCGGGCGCACCGACATGTCACTGGGCATGATCTTCGTGATGCACTGCCAGCAGGCCGAGGCCGTTGTGCGGCACGCCGCATCGCCCCTGCGGGAGGAGCTGATCCCGCTCCTCGCCGAAGGCAAACTGTACTTGGCGTCGGTGACCACCGAGAGCGGCAAGGGCGCCGACCTGTTCAGGTCCGAGGCGCCACTGCACGAGGCGCAAGGGGCTCTGGAGATCGACCGGACCGTGCCCATCTCGACCGGCGGTACCTCCGCCGATGGCTTCCTGATCACCATGCGCAGCCCTTATGCCACGGGGGACCAGCACGTCTCCCTCGTCTACGCGCACCGCCACCAGCTGCACGTGGAGGTCACCGGGCAGTGGAACCCGATGGGGATGCGCGCCACCCACAGTCCGCCGCTGAAGCTCAGCGGCCGTATCCCGGTCCACCAGGTGATCGGTGAGCACGGCGCGTTCCACCGTGTCGTGCAGTCCGTCTTCGGCCCCCTCGCCCACCTGGGCTGGTCGGCCGTCTGGCTGGGCACAGCCTCCGGGGCCCTGTCGAGGGTGCTGCGCCTGCTGCGCGACCCGGCCGGCCGCAAACGCTTCGACCTGGGCTCGGAGCTGCTGCTCAGCAGGCTGTCCAGGGCCCGGCAGCGACTGGAGACCGTCCACGCGCTGCTGCGCCGGACCCAGGCACTGGCCGAGTCCGGGACGGACTGGTCGGTCACCAGTCACCAGCTGCTGCTGAACAACCTCAAGATCACGGCGGCCGAGGAGTGCTACGCCGTCGTCGACGAACTCATCGATGCGGTCGGCCTCGCGCACGGCTATCTCCAGGACTCGCCGACCCGCCTGGAGAAGGCCCTCCGCGACCTGCGGTCGGCCGCCCTCAACTACAGCAACGACCGGCTGCACCTGGCCGACGGGCGGCTCTGCCTGCTGGACCCGGACGTACGGTTCGCCTGAATCCCGGGGCACCTCCCAGGGAGCCGGGCCCCACGTACTTCCCGACACGCACGCGGCCACCCGATCGCTGCCGCACCCATCCGCATCTCGACCTCCGAGGATCCCTCATGCCTGGAAGCACCACCGAGACCCAGAACTGGAACACCGCCCTCAAGTACATCGCGGGGCGCAAAGCGGCCGAGGAATCGCTGGGCTTCGTCGCGCATGTCAGCGCGACCGTCCGTGACACCGAGGACGCCGCGGCCGTTGTCCCGGCGGTGGCCCGCACCTGCGTGCCGTTCTTCGCGGGCGCGGTCTCGTTGGACGCCGGGGCCACACACGACCGGGCCGTCTTCCACGGCTCGGACGAACTGGCGGACGTCGTCGAAGCGCTGCGCGCACTCGCCGCGCAGACGAAGGAGCGGCAGATCGTCATCAGCGAGCACGAGGGGCTGGCCGCCAGGACCGACCCGCGTCACCTCGAGCTTCTGCGCGAGGGAGGAGGCGACTCGGCGGTGGTCATCTCCCTCGCCTACCGCGGGCTGTCCGGCGGTCACCTCGTCCTCGTACGGCAGGCCAAGCACCGCCGGGGGACCTTCAGCCCCGGGGACCTCGCCCTGGCGTGCGAAGTGGCCGACCGGGTGGGGGCGTTCAACGCGCTCGCCGGACTGGCCGCCCGCTCCGGGAAGTGACGAGGCCGGTCCGAACGCCGGACACCACCGAGGAGGGCTGATGGCAGCGACCTGGCACGACGTACGCGAGTGGATCCTCGAGCGCAATCCCGACCTGACGGATCTGCAGCCCGAGACCGACATCATCGACTCACGCATCATCGACTCACTGCAGTTCGTCGAACTGGTCCTGTTCATCGAGGACCTGCGCGGCACGGCGCTGGAATCGAACGACGTGAGCCTCGATTCCTTCCGCACCCTCAAAGGCATCGAGCAGACCTTCTTCCAATGAGGCCGGCACCGTGCGGGGAGTGGCGATGAACACGAGAGCCGAACGATCCCTGGTCATCCAGGGCGATGCCGACAAGGCCGACGACATCGTCGTGTTCCTGCCGCCGGCGGGCGCCGTCGCCTCGCCCTACCTCCCGATCGGCGCCCTTCTCCAGGACACCCTGCCCGCCGTGCACTGCGAGACGCCGGGGCGCGGCCGGCTGGCGAACGAGGAGGCACCCGGCTCCGTGCACAGCGCGGCCGACCGCTGGGCCGCCGACCTGGCCGAGATCGTGCCGGGCCGACGGCTGCACCTCTTCGGCCACAGCCTGGGGGCGCTCTACGCCTATGAAGTGACGCTCCGTCTCGAGTCGCGCCCCCACTGTGAGGTCGCGAGCCTGTCCGCGTCGGGCGCCCGCGAGCCGGGCAGCACTCCCCGCTCGCTGCTGGCCACCGCTTTCGCCGCGCTGCGGACGCCGGACCAGCAGCAGGGGGCGGGGGAGCACTGGATGGACCGGGACCTGCGTATGCGGGGCGAGTACCGGACCGCCCATCAGGTGGTGCGGGCCCCGCTGGCCCTGCTGTGCGGTGCCTCCGACCCCTTCGCCACACCGGCCGAGATGGAGCGGTGGAAGGACTTCACGAGCGGTCCGTACCTCGGAATGTTCACCTTCCGCGGCGGTCACGACTACTACCTGTCCGGTGAGCAGGCGATCACGGACGTCATCTCCCGCGTCGTCGAACACAGCCGGCACCCCGAACTCATCCCGCGCTCCCAGTGATCCGGCGCGTGGGCCTGCCCTCCCTGGAACCGATCCCTCCACCGCACCGCCGAACGAATGGGGTTTCAGACATGCCGAACGACCAGCAGAACACGCCTTCGATCGAGCAGTTGATCGACGTCATCGCGAACAGCTCCGTGGGCATCGCGGTCACCGACCGCACGGGCGCCGTGGTACTGCACAACAGGGCGCAGTCCGTGCTGATGAGCGGGGAGGCCGACCACCTCGGCGGCCGAATCCTGCTCGACAGCGCGCAGAACGGCCTCCAGACGCTGATCGAGCGCCTGGTGAAGGAGCAGCGGGTCGAGAACGTCCAGGTCACCTACCGCGGCGTCGACGGCGGGAACGAGCACGCCGCCCGGGTGAACGCCGTGCTGACCGGCAGCGGCGACGACACACGCATCCACTGGGTGAGCCGGCCGGAGCTCAGCGAACGGCTCCCGGTCCCCAACGACGCCACCGAGGACGCCACCTCCGACGCCACGTCCTGGATCCGCGCCGTCAACGAACAGCCGCTGCCCGCCCTGGCTCCCACCAAGGAGCTCGAGGACGTCATGCGCGAGTTCTACGAGGTCGCCCCCGTGGCGATCCATCTGATCGGTGTCAACGGCCAGGTCATGCATGCCAACCCGGCGGACATAGCCCTCGTCGAGTACACGTCCTCGCCCTCCGACTACGTCGGCGGGCACATCCGCACCATCTACGCCGACGAGGGACTGCTCGACGACTTCCTCGGCCGCTGGGACGAGGACTCGCCGATCATCAACTTCCGGGCCGACTTCCTGACCAAGCAGGGCACACCGAAGCCCGTGCTGATCTTCTCGACCGCCCAGGCCGAGGGGGGCAGCGTCACCAACACCCGCTGCTTCGTCTTCAGCGACCCCGAGCCGCAGCGCGCCCGCGACACCATCAGCGCCTTCGGCTGGCCGGCCTGACCCCTGGCGGGCGGGGCGGGGGCCATGCCCGCGCCCCGTCCGCTCCGTACCCGTCCGCTCCGTACCCGTCCGCTCCGTACCCGTCCGCTCCGCACCCGCTCGCTTCTTCGCCCGGAACACACGACACCAGGGGTGGCTGTGTCTCACGTATTGGTCATATCCGGCAGCCCGTCCGCGGCCTCCAGGACCGAAGCCGTCGGCGATCACGTGGCGCGGCGCCTCGCCGACGACGAGTGGCACGCCCACCACCTCAAGGTCCGCACCCTGCCCGCCGAACCGCTCGTGAACGCCGACACCACGCATCCCGCTATCGCCGAGGCCCTGGAACAGGTCTCCCGGGCCGACGGCATCGTCCTCGCCACACCGACGTACAAGGCGAGTTTCTCGGGCCTGCTCAAGACCTTCCTGGACCTGCTGCCCCGTTACGGATTCCGGCACAAGGTCGTGCTTCCCCTGGCCACCGGCGGCAGCGTCGCCCACGTCCTGGTCCTCGACTACGCGCTGCGGCCCGTGGTGCACGCGCTGGGCGCCCGGCACGTGGTGCAGAGCCTCTTCCTGCTCGACGAACACCTCGTCCGGCAGGAGGGCCGGCCGCACCTGCTCCCGCAGAGTGCCTGCCTGCTCGACGACGTCATCGAGCAGTTCCGCAAGTCCCTGATCTCGGCATCCTGAGCCGGCCTTTCCCTGGAGCACACCATGACTCATCGCCCCCGCAAGGGAGTGTGGCTCGTCGGCTGGGACCCGGAGGACGAAGACGCCTGGGAGCGATACGGCCGGCGACTCGCGCGCCGCAACCTCGTCCTCTCCGTGCTCGGCGAACACATCGGATTCTCCGTCTGGACGCTGTGGTCCGTCCTCGTCCTGTTCATGTCGCCCGATATCGGGCTCAGCTTCGACGCCGGAGACAAGTTCCTCCTCGTGGCCACGCCCACCGTCGTCGGCGCCTTGCTGCGCCTGCCCTACGGCTTCGCGGTGACCCGGTACGGGGGGCGGGACTGGACCGTGTTCGCCACCGGGATCCTCCTCGTACCGACCCTGCTCGCGCTGTACTTCGTCCAGCGGCCCGGCACGCCGCTGTGGGTGTTCCTGATCGTCGCCGCCCTCTCGGGCGTCGGCGGCGGGAACTTCGCGTCGTCGATGACGAACATCACCGCCCTGTATCCGCAGCGCCACCAGGGGTGGGCCCTCGGCCTGAACGCCGGCGGCGGGAACCTGGGCGTCGCGGCCGTGCAACTCGTCGGACTCACCGTCATCAGCGTGGCAGGCCGGACCCACCCGTCGTACGTTGCCGCGGCCTGTGCACCGGTGATCGTGCTCGTCGCGCTGCTCGCCGCGTGGCGGATGGACAACGTGGACGCGGTACGGGCCGCCCCGGGCACCCAGCGCGAGGCCGCCCGGGACCAGGACACATGGTGGATCTCGCTGCTGTACATCGGCACGTTCGGCTCATTCATCGGCTATGGCTTCGCCTTCGGGCTGGTGCTGCAGAACGAGTTCGACGCCGGCCCCGTCGATGCGGTCGGCTACACCTTCCTCGGCCCGCTGCTGGGCTCGGTGGCCCGGCCACTGGGCGGGCTGCTGGCCGACCGGCTGGGCGGGGCGAGGGTCACCTTCTGGAACTTCCTCGGCATGGGCGCGGGCACCCTCCTCCTGCTCGGCGCGGCCGAGGCCGATTCCTTCGCCCTGTTCGTGGCCGGGTTCACCGCCCTGTTCGTGCTCAGTGGCATCGGCAACGGCTCCACGTACAAGATGATCCCCGCCGTGTTCGCGGGGCGCGCCCGGGAAGAGATCGCCGCCGGCCAGGACGCCGACGCCGCGTTCGCCCGGGCGCGCCGGCTGTCCGGGGCGGTCATCGCCATCGCCGGGGCGGTCGGCGCGCTGGGCGGTGCCGCCATCGACATCGCCTTCTCGCTGTCGTACGCGGACGGCTCCGGCTCCGGTGCGCCCGCCTTCCTCGCCTTCCTCGGTTACTACGTCCTGTGCATGGTGCTCATCCGGGCCGTCCACCTGCGCCGGAGGCCCGTCGGGCACACGGCTCCCGCCGACCGCGCCGAGGCGGCCAGCCATGTCTGAACCGCCTGCCCACACGTCGGACGTGGAGACGCACTGCCCCTACTGCGCCCTGCAGTGCGGTACGCGACTGAGCGGCGACCGGGACATGGGCGTGAGGGTGCGCCCGGCCGATTTCCCGACCAATCGAGGCCGCCTGTGTCAAAAAGGCTGGACCGCGCCCGACGTCCTGGCCGCCGCGGACCGGCTGACCGTGCCGCTCGTGCGCGCACCGGACGGCCACCTGACCGAGACCACCTGGGACCGCGCCCTCGACACGGTCGCGGGACGCCTGCGGGAGCTGCGTACGCGATATGGCCCCGACACGGTGGCCGTCTTCGGCGGTGGCGGCCTGACCAATGAAAAGGCCTACCTGCTGGGCAAGTTCGCCCGAGTGGCACTGGGCACGAGACATATCGACTACAACGGGCGGTTCTGCATGTCGTCCGCCGCCGCGGCCGGCACAGCCGCCTTCGGCGTCGACCGCGGCCTGCCCTTCCCCGTCACCGACCTCGCGGCCGCCGACACGGTGCTGCTGGCCGGCGCCAACGTCGCCGAGACCATGCCGCCACTCATGCAGCACGTCGACACGGCGGACCTCATCGTCATCGACCCCAGGTACACACCCACCGCCCAGCGAGCCAGGCTGCACCTCCAGCCCGCCCCCGGCACCGACCTCGCCCTCGCCCTCGGGCTCCTGCACATCACCGTCGTCGACGGGCTCACCGACGCGCGGTACATCCGGCACCGCACCCACGGCTTCGAATCCGCCGTGCGCCGGGCGATGGCATGGTGGCCCGAGCGGGTGGAAGCCGTCACCGGTGTCCCGGCGAGCACCCAGCGCGCCGCCGCCCGGATGCTCGCGGCGGCCCCGAACGCCTACATCCTCACCGGCCGCGGCGTGGAACAGAACAGCCAGGGAACCGACACCGCCGCCGCGTTCATCAACCTCGCCCTCGCGCTCGGCCTGCCCGGCTCCGGCCACGGCGGATACGGATGCCTGACCGGGCAGGGCAACGGCCAGGGCGGGCGCGAACACGGGCAGAAGGCCGACCAGCTGCCCGGCTGCCGCTCCCTCACCGACCCCGGGGCCCGCGCTCACGTCGCCCGCGTCTGGGGCGTGCCGCCCGAATCGCTCCCCGGGCCCGGGCGCACCGCCTACGACCTCCTGGACTCCCTCGGTCGTGACCAGGGGCCACGCGCCCTGCTGGTGTTCGGGTCGAACCCCCTCGTCTCCGCACCGAACGCCGCGCACGTGGCCGGGCGGCTGGCCTCGCTGGACCTTCTGGTCGTGGCCGACTTCGTCCCCTCGGAGACCGCCCGCACGGCCGACGTCGTGCTGCCGGTCACCCAGTGGGCCGAGGAGGAGGGCACGCTGACCAGCCTGGAGGGCCGGGTACTGCGCCGCCGCGCGCTGCTGACACCGCCCCCGCACGTCCGTACCGACCTGGAGGTCCTGCACGGCCTCGCCGTGCGACTCGGCGAACCCCCGCACCGATACCCGACCGCTCCGAGGGACGTCTTCGAGGAACTGCGCGCGGCATCCCGGGGCGGACTCGCCGACTACTCCGGCATCGACTACCGGCGTCTGGACGCCGGAGAGGTCCTGCACTGGCCCTGCCCCGCCACCGAGCCCGCGCATCCCGGTACACCACGGCTCTTCCTGGAGCGGTTCACGCACCCCGACGGCCGGGCCCGGTTCGCCGAGGTCGACCACCGCGGACCCGCCGAGACCGTCAGCGCCGCATACCCGCTGTACGCCACCACCGGCCGTGTCCTCGCGCACTACCAGTCCGGGGCACAGACCCGGCGCGTCGCCGAACTGCGCGGTGCCGCCTCCGAACCGCTCATCTCCGTCCACCCCGACACCGCCGCCCGCGCCGGAGTGACGGCCCATGCTCTCGCCCGGGTCACCTCCGCACGGGGCGGCATGACAGCCCGGATCCAGCTCGACCCGACGATGCGCCCGGACACCCTCTTCATACCGTTCCACTTTCCGGGCGAGGGCAGCGCCAACCTCTTCACCAACCCGGCCCTCGACCCCCGCAGCGGCATGCCCGAGTTCAAGTTGAGCGCCGTGCGGCTCGAGCCGCTTCCGGAGGCCACACCATGAACCGGATCCTCGTCGTCGGAGGTGGCCCCGCCGGCCACCGCCTTGCCGGCCGGCTACGCCACCACGGCGCCTTGGGACCCGTCAAGATCCTCGGCGCCGAACCGTCTCCGGCCTACCACCGGCCCCTGCTCTCGTACATCCTCTCCGGGCAGGCGGACCCCGAAGCCCTGCGCATGCCGGCTCTGCCCGGCATCGAGACGCACTCCGGCGCGGCCGTCACTCACATCGATCGAGTGCGCCGCGAGGTGCACACGGCCGAGTCCGTCCACGGATACGACGTCCTGGTCCTCGCCACCGGAGCCCGCGCGGACGTGCCGGACATCCGTGGTGCGAGGGGCCCCGGCGTGACGGTGCTGCGCACCGTGGCGGACTGTGCGCGCGTCACGGGGGACACGGTGGCCGTCCTCGGAGGCGGGCCCCTGGGAGTGGAGACCGCCGCCGCCCTGGCGGCCCGCGGCACGGCCACGACACTGGTCTGCGCCGCGCCTCACCCCCTGTACGGCCGGCTCGGCGAGAGCGCCTCCGCCCTGCTCACCGATGCCTTGCGCCGCGCGGGCGTCGACGTGCTCGCCGGGCGTACCGTCACCGCGCGCGAGCCCGGCCGTGTCCTCCTCGACGACGGGACCCGGGTGCCCGCCGACACCCTCGTTCTGTGCACAGGCGCGCATCCCGAGGTGCGCCTCGCCCGGGCGGCCGGGCTGAGGGTCCGTACCGGAATCGTCGTCGACGACCAGTTGCGCACCAGCGACCCCCGCATCCACGCCATCGGCGACTGCGCCGAGCACGAGGGCCGGACGGTGGCCGGCATCGAGGCCGCCTGGGCCCAGGCCGACAGCCTCGCGCGGGTTCTCACCGGGCAGGACGCGTCCGCGCACCGCACGACCCCCGCGGTGTTCCGCCTGCGTACCCGGATCGCCGAAGTGGCCTGCGTGGGCGCTGCGGGCGCCTTCGCGGACCCCGCTCTGCGCCGGCTCACTCTCGCCGACCGAGAAGGCGGGCGGTACGCCAGGCTCGCGATGAGTGGCGAACGTCTGGTCGCCGCCGTGCTGTTCGGCCTGCCGGAGGCCGTCGCCGCCGTCGGCGAACTGTATCGGCGCGGCCAGGCACTGCCCTCCGACCGCCTTCAACTGCTCCTCGGCGGTCCGCCGCGACCCGCGTCGACGGACCTCGACCCGTCCGAGGACGCCGTGATCTGCCTGTGCAACAACGTGCAGCGCCGGGCCCTGGCCAAAGCATGGCGGGCCGGTGCCCGTACCGTCACCGCGCTCGCCGCCGCGACCCGGGCCACGACAGGCTGTGGCGGCTGCGGCGGTGACGTGGCGGAGCTGAGCGCCCGATGGGCACGCGAGATGAGGTACGACGGAAAGCGGACGCCGTGACACGAACCCTGGTGGTCGCCGGACACGGAATGATCGGACACCGCCTCGCGGACCGGCTTCGCACCCTGGACACCTCACGCGACTGGCACATCGTGATCCTCGCCGAGGAACCCCACCCCGCCTACGACCGCTCGGCCCTGTCCGGCTATCTGGCCGGCCGCAGCAGGGGCGACCTGACGCTCGCCGACCGGGACTTCCTCGCCGACGCCCGAGTGGAGCTGCGCCTGGCGACGCCCCTCGCCCGCGTCGACCGCACGGCACACGTGGTCGTGACGCGAGGCGGCGACCACATCCGCTACGACGCCCTGGTGCTCGCCACAGGCTCCCGCCCCTTCGTGCCCCCGGTGCCGGGCCGGGACCTCGCGCACTGCTTCGCCTATCGCACCTTCGAGGACTTGGACGCGATCCGCCGCGTGGCCCGCCCCGGCGCGCGGGGAGTGGTCGTCGGCGGCGGCCTGCTCGGCTTGGAGGCGGCTTATGCCCTGAGCCGACTGGGCGTGCGCCCGCACGTCGTGGAGACCGCGCCCCACCTGATGCCGGCGCAGCTCGACCCCGGGGCGGCCGAGGTGCTGCACCGCCGGGCCACCGAACTCGGCCTGCGCCTGCACTGCGGCACAGGGGTCGCGCACGTGCACGCCGGGCCCGACGAGACCGTGAGAGCAGTCACACTCGGTGACGGGACGGCGCTGGACGTGGACCTGGTCGTCTTCGCCGCGGGTATCCGGCCCCGCGACGAGTTGGCGGAACCTCTCGACCTGGCCCGCGGAGAGCGCGGCGGCTTCCTTGTCGACGCGCTGTGCCGCACCGCCGACCCACGCGTCTGGGCCATCGGCGAGTGCGCCGCCGTACAGGGGCGCTGCCACGGCCTGATCGCCCCGGGATACGCCATGGCCGACTCCGTGGCCGCCCAGCTGACGGGCCGTGAGGGGCAGTCCTTCGACCGGACCGACGACGCCACGACGCTGAAACTTCTCGGTGTGCACGTGGCCACCTTCGGCGCCACGGTCCACCCCGGCGGTCCTCGGCCGGTCGAGGTGACCTTCGCCGACGGCATCGCCCGCTACGCCAAGATCTTCCTACGGCCGGACACCGGCACTGTGCTCGGCGGCATCCTCGCGCGCGACACCACCGGTTCCACCTCCCCACTCCGTTCCCTGGTCGGGCACCGGCCGCCCGCGGACCTGGAGCGGCTGCTCCTCCCCTGAACGAACCGGACCGCTGACGGCCTCCGTCAGGCGAGGCGCGGCCCCGTGAAGGCCGCCACCTCGCCCTCGCGCAGGATGACGAACGCCGCACAGGCACAGCGGCAGTACTCGACACGTCCATCGGACGTGTCATGGCCGGACACCAACAACCAGTCGGGCCGCGGCAGTTCGGCACAGCAACCCCAGGCGGCCAGCGGGCAGGCATCCTCGGCGGATGGGGCCGGAGAAGACACCACCGGCCGGCTCACTTGCTTTCGCACTCCGTCGTCCTTCCGTGGCTGGTCCTGGGGCGGCCCGCGTGCCGGCGGCCGGGCCGGTCAGCTGCCGGCGCGCTCGGCGGTGTGGCTCGCGGTCTCCGGCTCGGCCTCGTCGCCGAGCTCGGCCGACAGCTCGGGCAAGGCCGGTTCGGACAGGGTGCGGAACAGCAGCCAGCTGAGGGCGGGCATCGCGACCAGGGGCATCAGTGCCGTGCGCAGCGAGGTGGCGTCGGCGATGCTGCCGATGAGAGGACTGGTCAGCCCGCCGACGCTGACCATGAGGCCGAGGGTGATCCCGCTGGCCGTTCCGACGCGCGTGGGCAGGTAGTCCTGGGCGAGCGTGACCTGCAGAGAGAAGGGGACGTACAGGCCGACCGAGGTGAGCGCCACGAACAGGTAGATGGCGGGACCGGGCACGAACACCACGCCGGCCACGGCCGCGACCGTGATCAGGTACGACGTGCTCACCACGGTGACCCGGTCCCAGCGGTGGGCCAGCCTGCTGCCGAGGAGCGTGCCGACGGCGCCGCCCAGATAGAGCACGAACAGTGCGGCGGTCCCGGCGGAGGTGCCGCCGCCCGTCTGTTCGCGGACATGGAAGGCGACGAAGGTGCTCATGCCGACGAAGACGACGGACCGGCACACCACCGCCAGCGACAGCAGTATGAACGACGCCCAGTCGTTCTGTCCCTCCGCGGCTGTCGCGCCCTTGCCGGCGGACGGGGTCTTCTCCAGCGCCCGCAGCACCGGCAGCGTCAGGACGCTGCCGATCAGCGCGGGCAGGATGAGCAGCGGTGAGAACCGCAGTCCACCCGTGGCGATCACGGCGGTGACCAGTACCGGAGCGGCGGCGAAACCCACGTTGCCGCCCAGGGAGAACCAGCCCATGGAACTGTGGCTGCCCTTGCTGGCCGCCCGTGCGATCCGCGCGGACTCCGGATGGTAGGCGGCGACCCCGATGCCGGACAACGCGACGAACACCAAGGTGAGCGTGTACGAGCCGCCGACCCCGCTCAGGGCCACGCCGAGCCCGCCGAGGACGGTGCTCGCCGGGAGCAGCCAGGGGATGGCGTGCCGGTCGGTGAGGGCGCCGAACAAGGGCTGCACCACGGAGGACAACAGGCTGGCGGCGAGGACGATCACCGAGGCCGCGGCGTAGGTGTAGTCGCGCTCGGCGACGAAGAACGGGACGAGGGCCGCCACAGAGCCCTGGTAGACATCCACGCAGGCATGTCCGACCGACAGGAGAACGATTGACCTGTTCCTTGGCATGGCGTCATGGTCACCCGTGGCCGCCGTGTCCGGCTTCCGATAATCTGCCAACCGATGAAGAACTTCCGCCATGAGCCGGTGGCGTCGACCAACGCCCGCCGACTCGCCTCCGGGACAGGGATCGAGGCCCACAGGCACGACGACCACCAGCTGGTCTACGCCGGCCGGGGCGTGCTCGCCGTCACCACCGGCGCCGGCTCCTGGACAGCACCGGCCACCCGGGCCATCTGGGTACCGGCCGGCACCGTGCACTCCCACCAGGCGCACGGAGAACTCGAACTGCACCTGATCGGCATCCCGGCTGACATCCTCCCGCTCGGCGCCGACAGCCCCACCGTGCTCAGCGTCAGCCCGCTGCTGAGGGAACTCATTCTCGCCTGCACCCGCGACCCGGTGGACATCACCCCGGAACACCGACGCCTGCGCGCAGTCCTCTACGACCAGCTACGCGTCTCCCCCCAGCAGCCGCTGCACGTGCCGACACCGACGGCACCGCAGTTGAAGGCGCTGTGCGCGATCCTGCACGCCGACCCCGCGGACAACCGCACGCTGGCATCCCTGGGCACAGAGGTCGGCGCCAGCGGCCGCACGCTGTCCCGGCTCTTCAGGGCCGACCTCGGCATGACGTTCCCGCAGTGGCGCACTCAACTGCGGCTCTCCCACGCCCTGGTGCTGCTCGCCGAGGACACCCCGGTGACGGTGGTGGCCCACCGGTGCGGCTGGTCCTCGGCGAGCGCGTTCATCGACGTCTACCGCAGCGCTTTCGGCCACACACCGGGCCGCGCCGTGAGCGCGGCGCGGACGGCGGGACGGGACGGGGGCGGATGAACCGACGTCCCGTCACTCGGCTCGGCGAGGTTCAGGGTTGCCCCACCCCGTCACGACAGCAAGGAAGGCAGCGGCGCGGCCCCTTGCGCTGAAGAACGACCGACGGGGAACGCCCCGCTTCCGGCCGGCCACCTCGTGCCGGACGGAAGCGGACCCTGGCACGGCCCCCGTACCGGTGACATGGCAGCGGCACGCAGGCACTGTCCGGACCGGAGTCCGTGAGGAAGAAGTCATCCGATCCGCGCGTCGGCCTGTTCGGCCAGAGAGCGGGCCAGTTCGCGCAGTCGGCTCGGATTGCGTTCCAGTCCTCTTATGCCCAGGCAGCGGAACAAGTCGAAGAAGGTCTCGTCACTCTCGATCTTCGTGTCCAAGAGCATCGCGAGCGCGCCGGGCTGGTCGTACGGGACCTTGCGGACAGGCCGTTCCTCGGGGGCGGGCTGCTCGCCGGTCCCGGCCGGGAGCGGAACCTCCCGTGTCTCGGGCGCTGTCTGATGAGGTACGCGCTCGCCGTCGCCCGTTCGGTGTGACGTGGCGCTCGAGGGTGATCGGCTCGGTTCGGCAGGGGTGATTACGGCGTAATCACTGCTGGACTTCACCGGCTCTCGGGCCTCGGGCCCACCGGGCGCTGCCGGCCGGTCTGCACCGCGCCCTCGTTTGTCTGCTTCTTTTCGGGCTCGCTCCTGCTTCAGTTGCTCAAGGGCTCTTTCCTGCTCCGCTGCCGGCCTGTTGCCGACGGCGCGCAGCATGTCGATGGGCTCTGCCCCGATTCTGGCTTGGAGTTCCGGTGTGAGGTTGAGCAGGGCAAGGCGTTGTGACACCCAGCCCTGGGAGCGGTGGAGACGTCGGGCGAGGGCTCGTTGACTGCCGTGGATGGCCAGGAGTCGTTCGAGGGCTCGGGCCTCGTCGAGTTCGTCGAGGTCCTGGCGGTGGATGTTGGCGACGAGGGCTGATTCGAGGAGTTCCTCGGATGTGGCGCCCTGGTCGTCGCTGACCATGACCTTGAGGGTGGCGAGGCCGGCTTCGCGGGCTGCGGCGAGGCGGCTGCTGCCGTCGATGACGACGTGGGTGGTGTCGGGTTCGAGGTCGGTTTCGCGCTGGGGGTTGGCCTTGACGTAGGCGTCACGGTTCATGACCGTGATCGCCTGCTTCTGGCCGTGGGTTTTGAGGCTGCCCGCGAGGTCGGTGAGGTCACCCAGGCTGGAGCGTGGGTTGTCGGGGTTGACGCTGATGCGGTGCAGGGGGAGTTCGGTGGGCGGGGCGATGCCGTCTGTGGGAACGCCGGTGGCGGCGGCGACGGCCTGACGGCGAGAGCTGACGGGGCGCACTCCCCCTCCGAAGCGGCCTGCGCCCAGTTGATCGGCCTTGCTCACGAGACCTCCCGGGCCATGGCGCGCATGCCGACTGCCTGCTGGGATGTCGGCGCGTAGGACAGCAGGGGCTTCTTCACCCGGACCGCTTCTTTCTGTTCCTTGAGGTCTCCGATGAGGCCGACGACTCTGGGGTCCTTTATGTCGACCCATCCCTGGAGGGAGGAGGTGGCGATGTAGCCGCGGCGTGAGTCGTACAGGTTGACGACGATGCCGAGGTAGTCGATGTCGATCTGGAGGTCGCCACGCAGATCGTCGATCTGGGTGGTGAGGAGTCCGTAGGCGTCGGCGGAGCTGTCTTCGGCCTGGACGACGATGAGGGCTCCGGACTGACCGGGCTTTTCGCCGTCACGGCGGCGCCCGTAGTAGGCGGCGGCGTCCATGCTGAGGCCGAGGCTTGGCGGGCAGTCGACGATGATTACGTCGTAATCAGCCTCGAGGGGCGCGAGAGCCCGTTCCAGAGCGGCTTCGCGGGCTCGCACGGCGGACAGCCGCACATCGAGCAGGAACGCGTCGTTGCAGGCGGGCAGAAGGTGGAGCCGACCGCCGAAGGTGTCGTCGTCGACGGTGACGATGAGATCGCGCAGGTCGCCCTTGGGGTCGCCTGCCATGTGGTTGGTGAGGCTGTCCCCGTTCATGGGCAACGGTGTGGCGCCGAGCTGGTTGGTGAGGTGGCATTGCGGATCGAAGTCGACGAGGAGTACCCGCAGGCCGGGGCCTGGCATGTTCTCGATGTCCAGCGGATCGTCGCCCGGCTCTGCGTCTGCGGTGCGGGTCTCACTCGCGCGCAGGGCTTTGGTGAGGGCTTTGGCAACCCGTACGGGGTGGAGAGTGTTGGGGTCTTCGGCCAGTGCCTCGCCGAGTCCGGCGGTGATCGCTGTCTTGCCCACTCCGCCCTTCTGGTTGCAGACGATGACGCGGCGAGTGATCGCGGGGCGTTCGATGTCCGGGGCCGGATTGGTGTCGAGCCACAGCTGGACGGACTGGGCGAGGCCTTGGATGAGGGAGACGCGACGGTCGGCAGCGATCTGCCGGAACTCCTCCCATTGGCCAGGGGGGAGGAACGTGGAGAAGGAGTCGGCGCCGGCGGTGTCGACGGCTGCGGTGGCAGAGGCCAGGTCGCACCAGCCGCTGATGCCCTGCTCAACAGCGACTTGGATTTCGACGCCGTGCTGGGCGGCTCTGATCTTGAGGTTCTGCCGGAGCCATCCCGGCAGTTTCGAGACGACCTTTTCGCGGTCGTTGGAGGTGGCTGGCGAACTCATGGGAGTCACCATACTAACGTCCTAGATCATCTTCACCATCGACACGTTAGTTAGACCAAGTTGACGGGGGGCGAGGCGGAGCGAGGTGATTACGGCGTAATCACCTCGCGGCCCGACATGCCGTGGCTGCGTTCCCCGGACAGCGAGCGCCGTCTGCGCGAGCGGGTCCGCAGGCTCGAGGAACTCCGGGCGGCCGACGCCGAAGAGATCACCCAGCTCGAGGCCGACGTCGAAGCTCTGGTGGGCACCCTGCACCGGTGCCACGACAGCGAACTGTCACCTGCGCCGGCAGCTCGCCGACCGCCATGCGGCCGTGCGCGTACTGCCGGCGCGGACGCCGCCCGGCAGGCAGCCGGTCAGCCGGCGCAGGCGCACCCGGCGGCGGCCTCGGCCTCGGCCGGGGTCCGGGAGGAATCGCGGGTCTGCTCCTCGGGAGTGCGGCAGGCGGTGGTGCCGCAGCAGGCGTCCGGGGCGGTGCCGGCTTTCTCCAGGGTGCCGGCGTCGGCCTTGACCACGTACACCTCCCACGGCTCCTTTCCCGGGCCGGTCACCCACACCTTGTCCTGCAGGGCGTAGCAGCAGGAGGTGTCGTTCTCCTCGAACGTGGCCAGGCCCGCTTCCTTCAGCCGGGTGGTGGCAGCGGTGACGTCCTCGGTGCCGGCGACCTCGACACCGAGGTGGTCCAGGCGGGTCTCCTCGCCGGCCTTGCCCTCGATGAGGACCAGCTTCAGCGGGGGCTCGGTGACGGCGAAGTTGGCGTAGCCCTCGCGGCGCTTGGCGGGCTCGGTGCCGAACAGCTTTGAGTAGAAGGCGATCGAGCCTTCCAGGTCGGCGACGCGCAGGGCGAGCTGGACTCGGGACATGGCGGTCTCCCCTCACAGAGGATGCTGTATCGACAACTGTCGATACAGTCGAGGTTGCCACCTGGATAGACAGACGTCAACATAGAGCCATGTCGAAACAAGCTGATCTGCCGCTGCTCGGCCAGGGCGCGGCGTGCTGCGCCCCGATGGTCCGCGAGCCGCTGGGCGAAGGGGACGCCATCGAGCTGTCGCGGATGTTCAAGGCGCTGTCGGACCCCATCAGGCTGCGGCTGCTGTCCCTGATCGCCTCCCACGAGGGCGGGGAGGCATGCGTGTGCGACCTGATCGGCCCGTTCGACGTCTCCCAGCCGACCATCTCCCACCACCTGAAGGTGCTGCGCGAGGCCGGGCTGGTCGGCTCCGAGCGGCGCGGGACCTGGGTGTACTACTGGGTCCTCCCCGAGGCCCTGGCGAAGCTGTCCGTTCTGCTGCATACCCCTGCCGTGCCCGCGAAGGCGTCCGCGTGAGCGCCCCGGTGCCGCTGGCGCGGCGGGCGGCGGCCGAAGCCGTCGGGACGGCGGCGCTGGTGGCCGTGGTGGTCGGCTCCGGGATCCAGGCGACTGAATCGACCCGCGACATGGGCCTGCAGCTGCTGGCCGACTCCCTGGCGACCGTCTTCGGCCTGGGGGTGCTCATCGCCCTGCTCGGCCCCGTCTCCGGGGCGCACTTCAACCCCGTCGTGACGCTCGCCGCCTGGTTCACCGGCCGCCGTACGGCCGACGGTCCCGGCCTGCGGGAGGTGGCCGTGTACGTGCCCGCGCAGATCGCCGGCGCCATCGGCGGCGCGGTCCTGGCCGACGCCATGTTCGCCCGGCCGCTGGTGCGGTGGTCGACGCACGACCGGTCCGCCGGACATCTGTGGCTGGGCGAAGTGATCGCCACCGGGGGACTGGTCTGGCTGATCTTCGGGCTGGCCCGGGTGGGCCGGGCGCACCTGGCGCCGGTGGCGGTCGCCTCCTACATCGGCGCCGCCTACTGGTTCACCTCCTCCACCAGCTTCGCCAACCCGGCCGTGACCATCGGGCGGGCGTTCACCGACACCTTCGCCGGCATCGCCCCCGCCTCCGTGGCCCCGTTCCTCGCCGCCCAGCTCGCCGGCGCCGGCGTGGGCCTGGCCCTGGTCGCCCTCACCTTCGGGCGCCCGGCGCCTGCGACCGGGAACGAGGTCGCCGTCCCGCACGGCGAGCAGCACCTCCCCACCCCCTCCCGACCTGCTGAAGAAAGCATCGTTGCCCCATGAGCACTCCCGCCACCCCGTCCGTGCTGTTCGTCTGCGTGCACAACGCCGGCCGCTCCCAGATGGCCGCCGCCTTCCTCACCCACCTCGCCGGGGACAAGGTTCAGGTCCGCTCGGCCGGCTCCGCCCCCGCCGACGCCGTGAACACCGCCGTCGTGGAGGCCATGAAGGAGGTGGGCATCGACATCTCCGCGCAGATCCCGAAGGTCCTCACCGTCGAGGCGGTGCAGGCCTCGGACGTGGTCATCACGATGGGCTGCGGGGACGCCTGCCCGTACTTCCCCGGCAAGCGGTACCTGGACTGGAAGCTGGACGATCCCGCCGGTCGGGGAGTCGAGGCCGTCCGGCCGATCCGCGACGAGATCGAGCGGCGCATCCGCGGCCTGCTCGCCGAGCTCGGCATCGAGGTGACACCGTGAGCACGGCCACCGCGTACGCGTCGCGGTGATGCACCCCGAGCACGCCGCTGCCGTACTGGAGATCCACCAGCTCGGCATCGACGAACAGAACGCCACTGTCGCTGCGCGGCATCGCCGGCACTCACGCACGGACCCGGATCACACTGAGGGACACCGCATCGTGAGCGGAGCAGCAGACGACCGCGACCGCGTCCGCGCCGCCATGGATCGCGAAGCCTGGAGACGGATTTTCTGGTCGAAAGCCCCTCTGTCAGGGGCTTCACCCGTCTGCCGGCCCAACTGGCCGGCCCAGCCGGCAGGTTGGAAAGAGCTCACTGAGAGGGTTTCAGTCGCTGTTTTCAGTCCTCGACAAAACCGCAGGTCAGAGGGGTGAGGCAACTAAAACAGCGACTGAAGCAACTGAAGCCTCCTCTATACGACGCACACACGCGCACGCATGAACCCCTCATGTACCCGCATGTTGAGTCGCTTCAGTCGCTTTCCCCCCGTCCTTACCCTGTCTGAGCTGCGGTTTCTCTTCAGCGACTCAGCGACTCAGCGACCGAGAATCGCTGGGTCGCTGCTTTCCAGGCCCATCGGCCGTTTTGCGGACCGCTCGAAGACGAGGTCGCTGTCCGGGCCTTCGCCGGTGCGGACCCGGGTCAGCGTGCCGACGCCTTCCTCGGGGTGGTCGGGGAGGAACGCCAGGGCGGTCCTGCAGCCGAGTCCCTCGGTCACGCCGAAGACGTGACCTCGCCCGGCAGCGAAGGCCGCGGCCGTCTCGTTCAGCTCCTGGCCGTCGTCGTCGTTGCGCAGACGCAGCGGCCGACAGGCCGCGACGCCGTCGATCTCGGCAGGGGATGAGGTGATCAGGACGCCGTTGGACCACACGCGCGGCTCAGCCCAAGGGGCTCTCGGCGGTGGGGACCGGTGGGACGGAGGCGCGCAGCAGCCCGTCCCGCGCGCTGACGGGACGGCTTGCGCGGGCTTCGGCCTCCAGACGCTCGGCGGTGGACAGCCGTGCGTCGTGTCAGCAGTCCGCGTCGCCGGAGGTGGCCTGGGAGGCGGTGGCGACGATTTCACCGATGTCCGAGCCACCGTGGAGGGCCGGGCCGAGATCACGCAGGGTCTCGAACCAGAACTGCTGATCGTCCCGGAACATCAGCTGCTGCATTGCATCTCCCTCTCGAGGACGGCCCGGAAGGTGTGCGGGGGGCGACCGGTGAGGCGCTGGACGGTGTCGGTGATGCGGTCCTCCGCCCCTTCGGCGATGGCACGGTCCATGCCGGCCAGCATCGCGGCGAACTCCGCCGGCACCTGCGTCGTGAGGCGGTCGCGCATCTGTTCGTAGGACAGGCGGTGGTGGGCCACGGGCCGCCCGGTGACCTCGGTGATGATCGTGGCGATGTCGTCGTGGCCGAGTGCCTCGGGTCCGGTGAGGACGAGATCGGTGTTGGGGGCTTGTTCGTCGGTCAGAGCGCGCACGGCGACGGCCGCGATGTCCTCGGCGTCCACGAAGCCGACCCGGCCGCTTTCGGTGGCGGTCCGGATGATGTTCTCGTCGCGGATGCTGTGGGCGTGCGCGTGCGTGCCGGTGAAGTTCTGCATGAACCACGAGGGCCGCAGGACCGCCCACTGTTCGAAGAGATCGGGCAGGGCCCGGTGCACCGCTCCCACCGCCGCGCCGCCCTCGGGGATGGCCGAGGAGCTCAGCAGCACCGCGCGGTGCACGCCGACAGCGCGTGCCTGACGGAGGAACGGCAGCATGGTGGCCGCGGGGTCGGAGTCGCCCAGGGGCGGTATGAGGTAGACGCGGTCGATGCCGTCCAGGACGGCCGCGTGGGTGGCGGGGTCGTACCAGTCGAAAGCGACCGGCTCGGCGCCGGCGACCGGGGCGGCCCGGCGGCTGGCGGCTTTGACGCGATGGCCCGTGGCCGTCAGCTGTGCGGCGGTGCGGCTGCCGGTGGTGCCGGTGGCGCCGATGACCAGAGTGGTGCCGGCGGTGGTCATCGGCTGCCCCCGGTGAATCCGGTGCCGGGTTCCTGGACGGCGAGGGGGTTCCAGTAGTCGCGGTAAGAGGTGATGTGCCCGTCCCGGACGGTCACGACGGCGATGTAGGTCATGTCGAAGGGAGCGTCGCTCTCCACCAGGCGGCCGACACCGCGCATCTCGACCACGATGGTCTGTGGATCGGTGGTCTGGTGGATCCGCAGGTCGGGGAAGTCATGCAGGTCGATGTGGTCGGGGTAGTGCCGCATGTAGGCGGCGACGGCCTCCTTGCCCTC
This sequence comes from Streptomyces sp. B3I8, assembly GCF_030816915.1. Classification (NCBI taxonomy): domain Bacteria; kingdom Bacillati; phylum Actinomycetota; class Actinomycetes; order Kitasatosporales; family Streptomycetaceae; genus Streptomyces; species Streptomyces sp. B3I8. The sequence continues at coordinate 408,168 of NZ_JAUSYN010000001.1, forward strand.
CAGGCGCCGGGGCCAGCCGGTGGGAGCGAAGGGGAACTCCATGAGGCCGTCCTCGGCCCACAGAGCGACCCACGCGGGAATGTCCTTGTCGAGCAGCAGCCGCAGGCTGTGGCGGTACAGATCCGTCGGGGAAGTCGGTGCGGACATGGGCATCCTCCAGTTCTAGAATGCGGACCTGAGGTCCGCTTCGACGAAGATACGGACCACGGGTCCGTTTTGCAAATGGAGGAGCAGCATGCCGGAGCGCAGGTCCCGCAAGGACGCCGCCCGCAACCAGGTGGCCGTACTCGAGGCCGCCGACACCCTTTTCGCCCGCCGTGGGAGTCCCGAAGACATCACCATGTCCGACGTCGCCGCAGCGGCCGGCGTCGGCAAGGGCACGCTCTTCCGGGCCTTCGGTGATCGCGCCGGGCTGCTCCGCGCCCTGTACGAGACACGGCTCGAACCGATCAGGGAGGCCATCGCAGCCGGCCCACCGCCCCTGGGGCCCACGACCCCACCGCAGGATCGCGTGCCCGCCCTGCTCGACGCCGTCCTGTGCTTCAAACTCGACAACCGGCGCCTCGCGCTGGCCCTGGAGGAAAGCGGGAGCAGCAGCCCGTACCGGGCGGAACACTACGAGCGGTGGCACCGCCTGCTCCGAGCCGTGCTGGAGCAGATCCCCGGCCTGACCGACAGCGACTTCACCGCTCACGCCCTGCTCGCCGCCACACGAGCCGACCTCATCGAGCACCTGGCCGCAGAAGAGCGTATTCCGAGGGAAAGAATGCGGGCGCAGTTGGCGAGCTTCGTCACCGGCGTCCTGGCCTCCGGCCCACCGCGAGGCACGACCGCCGAGTGATCGAGGACCGGGTGAGTCCTTGACCAGCGGGGCCTCTCACGAACGACCCCTTGCCCGAGCAGGATCAGCAAATAGCCGCAGTGCCGCGATCCGAGCGGCGTCGTGCCGGGTCAGAGTTCATGGCGTCCGGCGTGCGGCTGTTCACCGTCGCGGAACGAGCCGGGCAGATCGAGCCCGACCGCAACCTGACGTCTCCTGTCCGTCGCACTGATCACCGACGATGCCGGACAGCGCCTCGTCCGGGCTGCCCGCGCTTTGCCCGCCGCCTTACCCCGTCATCAAGGACCGTCGGATCCGATGGGATCAGAGCCGTTCCGTACCCCCCGGGGAGCGGGGGTCGATCGGACGCGCGGGCGCCTGTCGTCATTCGGTCCTTTGCCGACACCCGGTTCGGCGCGCGGCGCAAGGCGTCAGCAGTCGGAGTCCGCGGGAGCGTCCGCCGAGTTTTGCGCGGTCCGGGCGACGCGGGCCAGCAGGGTGCGCAGGTGGTGGGCGTCGTGTTCGTCGAGGTCGGCGAGCAGTTCCGCCTCGGCGGCGGCGAGGTTGTCACGGACCTGGGCGAGGCGAGTGCGTCCGGTGTCGGTGAGCAGGACCTGGCGTGCGCGGCGGTCGCGGGGGTCGGGTCTGCGGGTGACGAGGTGGTGGGCTTCGAGGTCGTCGAGGAGGTACGTCATGACCGTCCGGTCGAGGCTGACCGCCTTGGCGAGGGCGAGCTGGGACGGGGGCTCTCCGTCGGCGAGGGCGACCAGGACGAGGTAGGCGCGTGCGCCGCCGGGCAGGTCGGCGACCGATTCGGTGGCGACCCGTCGGAAGGCCGAGGAGACCATGCGGATCGCCCAGCCCAGGTCCGTGTCCAGCGTCGGCCGGGAGTCCTCGCCGGGGTGCGTGTCCGACGTCGATGCGCTCATCTCCGCACCATAGCACGATGCTATGCATCCAAGATGTTCTTGCGAACAGAACATCTTGGATGCATAGTGAATTGGGCAGCCGGAGCGACCGCACGTCGTGCGCTGATCGCCCGGACCCCTCTATCGCAAGGAAATGCCCACGATGAGCAGCAGAAACGATCTGCAGGGCCGCACGGCGCTGGTGACCGGAGCCACCTCGGGGATCGGCAAGGCCATCGCCCGCAACCTGGCCGGCCAGGGCGCTTCGGTCGTGCTGCACGGTCGCGACCAGGCGCGCGGCGAGGCACTGGTGAAGGAGTTGGCGGCCGAGGGCGCGACGGCGCGTTTCCTCGCCGCCGACCTGTCCGACGCGCAGGACACGCTGCGCCTGGCCGCCGAGGCCGGCCGGGTCGACATCCTGGTGAGCAACGCGGGCCTGTACGTGTTCGCGCCGACCGCCGCGACGGACGCCACGAGCTTCGACCGGCACATCGCCGTCAACACCCGCGCCCCCTTCCTCCTGGTCGGGGCGCTCGCACCGGGTATGGCCGACCGAGGACAGGGATCGATCGTCCTCGTCGGCTCCAGCGCCGCCCGCCTGCCCGCCGCGGTCGGCGCCGCCTACGGCGCCTCCAAAGCCGGAGCGGAGATCCTCACCCGCTACTGGGCCACCGAGTACGGGCCCGCCGGCGTGCGCGTCAACACCGTCTCCCCGGGCCCGGTCCACACCGAGGGCACCCGCTCGATGCTCGGCGAGCACATCGCCGTCCTGGACACCACCAACGCCCGCGGCCGCGCCGGCGACCCGCGGGAGATCGCCGAGATCGTGTCCTTCCTCGTCGGCCCGGCCAGCTCGTACGTCAATGGAGCCGTGCTCTTCGCCGACGGCGGCGAGCGAAGCGCCCTTCCCGCCTGAGGAGCAGTCCCATGAACGTCTTCATCATCGGAGCCACCGGTTTCGTCGGCGGCCGCCTCGCCCCCCACCTGGCCGCCGAAGGACACACCGTCTCCGGCCTGGCCCGCACCGATACCGCTGTCACCGCCCTGCGGCAGCGGGGCATCACCCCCGTCGCAGCCGACCTGGACGCACGCCGCCCGGCCGCGATCGACGCCGCGTCGGCCGCGGACGCCGTCATCTATGCCGCCCAGGCCGACCCGGAACAGGAAACGGCCACCGTCGCCGACCTGACCCGTGCGCTGGCGGGATCCGGCAAGACGCTGCTCTTCCTGTCCGGCAGCGGCGTACTGATGCAGCGCACCGCAGGCGCCTGGAGTCCGGACGTCTTCGCCGAGGACGACGCCTTCGCCACCGAGCCACTGGCCGGATTCCGCAAGGATGCCGAGGACGCCGTTCTGGCCTCCGCCGCTCACGGTGTGCGCGCGATGGTGGTCCGCCCCGGCCAGATCTGGGGCCCCGGCGACCACGGACACATGTCGATGATCTACCAGTCGGTCGCCGTGCTCGGCGCCGCCGCATACGTCGGCGACGGGCTCGCCGTCTACAGCCACGTCCACATCGACGACGTGACCCGCCTGTTCAGCCTCGCTCTGGCCAAGGGCCGGGCAGGGGGCCTGTACCACGCGGTCGCCGGTGAGACCCCGAACCGGTGGATCGCGGAGAAGGTCGCCGAAGACCTCGGCGTGAAGACCCGCAGCGTCACCCCGGAGGAGGCCGAGCAGGTGTGGGGGCCGTTCGGCGCCCTCGTCCTGGCCGCCTCCAGCCGTATCCGCGCCACCGCCGCCCAGCGGGAACTGGGCTGGCAACCCCGGCACACCGACATGCTCACCATGACCGGCGACCAGCGCTTGCGCGACCTGGCCGTCCCCACCGGCTGACACCCGCCGTTGCCGGGGGCCTCGGGCCCGCGGCAGCAGCCCTCTCCCGCAGGCTTCCTCCTTCCCGAAAGGCTTCGACCCGTGAGCAGCACCGACTGGCTTCCCGACGGCTACACCCTCCAGCGCACAGCCACCAACGACACGCACCTGTCCGTGGCGGTCGGAGGCAGCGGACCGATCCTGGTCCTCCTGCACGGCTGGCCCCAGACCTCGCGCGCCTGGGCCCGCGTCATGCCCGCACTCGCCCGCACCCACACCGTCGTCGTCCCCGACCTGCGCGGCACCGGCGAGAGCGAACGCCCCGAGAACGGCTACGCCAAGACCGACCAGGCCGACGACATGCGCGGCGTTCTCGACGCCCTGAACCTGACGGGACCGGTCGCGGTGGTCGGCCACGACATCGGCTCCATGGTCGCCCTGGCCTGGGCCGCCTCCCACCCCGACGACATCTCCCGACTGGTCCTGGTCGACGCCCTGCTGCCCGGCCTCGGCCTGGAAGAGGCGATGAACGTCGCCGAAGGCGGCATGTGGCACTTCGGCCTCTTCATGACCGAGCACATACCGGAGATGCTCTTCGACGGCCATGAGCTGGAGTTCTTCACCGCCACCTTCAGCGCCATGTCCAACCCGGGCACCTTCACCGACACCGACCTCGCCCACTACGCCCGTGCCTACACCGGCCGCGAGCGGCTGCGCGGCGGGTTCGCCCATTACCGCACCCTCCTTGACGACGGCCGCGACAACCGCGCCCTGCTCGCCCGGCGCAAGCTGCCCATGCCTGTCCTGGCCATCGGCACCACCCGTTCCGGTACCAGCACCGCCCAGGCCCTGGGGCCCCACGCCAAGGATGTACGCAGCGCCGTCGCACCGACCGGACACTTCGTCGCCGAAGAGGACCCCAGCTGGTTCACCGAGACGGTGACCACCTTCCTCGCGTGATCCTCCGGCCCTTCGACGCCGAAGGCCGTGACTCACCGATCCCCGCTCCCGTCGTCGCCCTCGTCCGGCCCGGGTGCGTCCGGGGCGCGCAGCGGGCGCAGGACGCCGCCAGCCGGGACGCCGGCGGTGAAGCCGTAGCGGCCGAGCGGTCCGGGAAGATCGACATCAGCAGACTGACCGCGGTCCTCACGGAGCTGTACTCACCCTGGCCAGTCCAGCCCGGCATGCATGCCGAGGATCGAACGAGCCCTTCCCGGCCCGTACCGGCCCGTCCCCGTCCCCGTCCGGATCACATCACCATGTGGAAGGCCCGTCGGCAGACGATCGGCCTCCTCGACGCTCGCCGGTGAACTCGGGCTGATCGAAGCCGCCTCCCATGCCGCAGAGACGGCACGCCTCGGACTGGCGCGCTGGCGGCCCGAGGCCGGTCACCGACCAGTTGGTCCAACCGCAGTGGCAACGTGTCCCCGGTTCGGCGCGAGGTCCTGGCCCTGCCCGCCGCAGGGATGTGACAGCGGCCCGGCCCGTCGGCAAGCCCGGACCCATGACACACGCCGCGCCGGCTCCCGGCGGGTTCGACGAGTCCGAGATGTACGAGATCTTCGAGCGGGGGTGTGCGGCGGCCGGCCTCGACTGCTCCGACGCCCGCCTGCTGCGCGGGCAGACGAACGCGGTCGTCCTCCTGGATCTGTTCGTACGGCGCCGACCACGGGCAGGCGCCGACGAGGCAGGAGATCGACCACGACTCTCGTGTCGGCCACGTGCAGCGACTCTGTGGCTCGACGGCGGGCGACTGGTGCTTGCCCCGTGCCGGAACTCCCCAGGTCACCGTCTGCGCGACCGCTATGTCTGTCCGTCGCCGAGCGTGGGGTCGCCGCTGTAGGTGGTGACCTGTGCCGCCGCGGTGAGGGCGCTCTCCAGCCGTGCGCGCAGGCCTGGGCGGGTCTTCTCGCCCGGCTGTTTCGCCCACTGCTCCACGGCGGATTGGAACGCGGCGACGAGGAGGTCCTGGGCCAGGCGCGGGCGCAGGTCTTCAGGGTCGGTCAGGGTCAGCCGCGTGGACAGTGTCTGCCGGGTTCGGTCGCTGATGCGGTCGCAGAAGCTCAGGTTGTGTGCGGTGATCGAGGGCGAGGTCTCCGCAAGCCGCCGGCTGGCCGCCATGCGTTCCGCCCAGTGGGAGGCGGTCATCTTGTCGAGCGCGGTGAGCAGGGCATCTTGCAGGATCGCGAAGACAGGCCGGCCAGAGGACGGGACTGACTCGACTTCGCGCAGAAAGGTCAGCCACAGTTCGTGGCTGGGGGCCAGGACGGCGTCCTCCTTGCTGGCGAAGTAGCGGAAGAACGTCCTTTTGGAGATCTCCACCGTGGCGCAGACCTCGTCCAGCGTCGTCTCGGCGAAGCCGTGTTCCTGGAAGAGGCGCAGGGCGGCGTCGATGAGAGCATCCCGGGTCTGCTGCTTCTTGCGTTCTCGCAGCCCGGCGGGAGCTTCGGGCGCTGCCCTCAGTCTGGCGGTTGACATGCGATCACCCTAACAAGATGCTGACACTGATACGCGTCTGCCACTCAGTGACAAATTTTGGGATGGTGTTCATGAAGGCTGTCATCGTGCCGTCGTTCGGGGATTCCGACGTGCTCACACTCGTCGATCACGCCGAGCCCATCCCAGGGCTGGGGCGGGTGGTGGTGAAGATGGAGGCCGCAGGGGTCGGCTATGTCGATGTGATGGCTCGCAAGGGCGACTACCAGCCGCTCTCCGAACCCGGCTTCGTCCCGGGGCTGGAGGCGGCAGGCACTGTTGCCGCTGTCGGGAAGGGAGTGGACGCGCGGTGGACCGGTCAGCGGGTCTTCCTGCTGACGAAGTGCGGAGCCTATGCCGAAGCAATCGAAGTCGGCGAGCGTGACCTCGTTCGCCTGCCGGCGGGTGTCAGCGCCGCCGAGGCGGTCGCGTTGGGCATCAACGCACTGGTGGCGGGCTTGGGCCTGGACAGGGCGAACGTCAAGAAGGGCGATCGGGTGCTGGTCAGGGGTGCCGGTGGGGGCATCGGGCTGATGGCCGCCCAGTTGGCCACCTTGGCTGAGGGCGAGGTGACCGCGATCACTTCGTCGCCGGAGCGTGCGGATCGGCTGCGGGAACTCGGTGTGGCGCGGGTTCTGGACCGCAGCGAAGGCGTGGACGGCAGGGGGGAGGGCTACGACGTCGTCGTCGACCCGGTTGCGGGCGCGGACCTCGGCCGCTACATCGAGGGCTTGCGGCCCAACGGCCGGTACTTGCTCGTCGGGTCCGCAGGGGGCGTACCAGAGCCGGATACCTTCCAGAGTTTCCTCGCCGGCTACCACAACTCACCAACACTGATCGCTTTCAGTCTCAATTCTGTTGGCCCTGAAACGGTCGGAGTGGCGGCGGCCGCACTGTTCGATCAAGCTGCCCGGGGCGATCTCCGAGGGGTCATTGACGAACAGTTCCCGCTCGCCGAAGCTCACCGCGCACACGAGCGTCTCGAATCGGCTCCCGTCTTCGGAAAGATCACGCTGCACCCCTAAGGGCTGTCCCACCGTCGCGGGAGGGGTTGACGGCGTAGATCAGCGGGTCCTGCGCGGAGGGCCACGTCCGGAGCAAGGGGGGGCTGGCCATGGCGTTGTCGGAATTCTCCGACCGGCTGCCGCGGTGTTCACGGTGCCGAGGCGACCTCATCATGTGCGGGGTGGCGCCGCAGAACGACGAACACGGACGGCCGATCCACCTGGAGCTGTGGCCGGTGTGCGACACCGGCGACGTGGACCGCCCGGCGGCCCCAGCGATGGCTGCGCGGCACTCTGCTTGCCGACCGACGTGAACGCCCTGGCGTGATACGGCGCCCGCCCGGAGCGAGGGAGCCCGGGCGGTCGACAGGGCCCAGGGCGTGGGTATGGCCATCGTTGGTCTCGGAACAGCGAACGCGGAATCAAGCGGGAGGGTCGGGGGTGAAGCGGTAGCCGATGCCGGGCTCGGTGATGAGGTAGCAGGGTCGGGAGGGTTCTGGTTCCAGCTTGCGGCGCAGGTTGGCGAGGTGAACGCGCAGGTAGTTGGTCTCCTTCTCATAGCGCGGTCCCCAGACCTCCTGGAGGAGTTGGCGTTGGGTGACCAGGCGTCCGGGGTTGCGGACGAGAATCTCCAGCAGATGCCATTCGGTGGGAGTGAGGCGGATTTCGCCGGCTGCGGTGGTGACGCGCTTGACGGCGAGGTCGATGGTGAAGGCCGCTGTGGTGATCACGGGCTGTTCGTCGGCGGGGGTGGCGCGGCGCAGGGCGGCGCGGATGCGGGCGAGGAGTTCGCCCATGCCGAAGGGTTTGGTGACGTAATCGTCGGCGCCGGCATCCAGGGCGTTGATCTTGGCGGTCTCGTCGTGACGGGCGGACAGGACGATGATCGGAGCGGTGGACCAGCCGCGGAGGCTTTCGACGATGTTGATGCCGTCAAGGTCGGGCAGCCCGAGGTCGATGACAGCAAGGTCGGGGGCTGCGGTGGCGGCTGCCTCCAGAGCGGTGGTGGCGTTGGGCGCCGCGTCGGTCTGGTAGCCGCGGGCGGTCAGGGCGATGGTCAGGGCGCGCAGCAGGTGGGGGTCGTCGTCGACGATGAGGATGCAGGTCACGGTGCTGTGGGGAGGGTGAGGGTCATGGTCAGGCCGCCGCTGGGGGTGTCGGTGGGGATCAGGGTCCCGTTCATGGCCTCGGTGAATCCGCGGGCGATGGCCAACCCCAGGCCGAGGCCGTGATGGGTGGTGTGGTCGTCCAGGCGCTGGAAGGGGGCGAAGATGAGTTCCCGCTCGTCGGCGGGGACGCCCGGGCCGTGGTCGGTGACCTGCAGGCTGATCACTTCTCCTTCTTGGCGGGCGTGCACGTGGACGGGCCGGCCGGGCGGTCCGGCCTGGAGTGCGTTGGCGACCAGGTTGGCGACGACGCGTTCCAGCAGGCCGGGGTCGGCCCAGGCGGGCGGCAGGTCGTCGGGGACGTCGATGTCGACGGCGCGTCCGGGGGGTAGCGGGGTGTGCAGGAGGGCCACGGCGGTGATCTCGTCCACGGCGGTGGCGCGGGGGTGCACGCTGAGGGCGCCGGCTTGCAGACGGCTGAGCGCGAGGAGGTTTTCCACCAGGTCGCTCATCTTGTCGGCGGAGGCGTCCACGGTGGCCAGGAGTTCGGCCTGCTGGGCGTCGGTGAGTTCCAGGTCGGGCTCGCGCAGGCTGGACACGCATGCCTTGATGCCGGCGAGCGGGGTGCGCAGGTCGTGACCGACGGCGGCCAGCAGCGCGGCCCGCAGTTTGTCGATCTCGGTCAGCTCCCGCGCGCGGGCCGCTTGGGCGGCGAGGCGCTCGGCCTGCAGCGCGCGGGCGGCGCCGGTGGCCAGCAGGGTGAGGAAGCGCTGGTCGGCGGCGAAGAGGGCCGGGCCGTCGGCCACCAGCCGCAGGTGCTCCCCGGCCGGTGCGGACAGCGTCGGATGAGCTGACGGCGGCTCGCCGACGACGGCGACCGGGCGTTCGCCGTCGGCGTCGCGTTCCAGCAGCGCGGCGCCGGTCATGCCGAAGGTGTCCCGGACATGCTCCAGTACTGCGGTCAGCGGCCGTTCCTCCAGCGGCGCCTCGGTGATCCGGGCCAGCAGGGCGGCCTCGACGCCGCTGCGGGCGGCGGCGGCGCGTTGCCGGGCGGCCAGGTCGACCGCGACGCTGATGGTGGTGGCGACCACCACGTAGACGGCCAGGGTGATGACCAGGTCGCGGTTCTCCACCGTCAGGGTGTGGAAGGGTGGGACGAAGAAGAAGTTGACCAGCAGGTCGGAGGCCACTGCGGCGGCCAGTGCGAGGCGCAGTCCGCCGGTGGCGGCCACGATGACCACCGCGGTGAGGTAGAGCAGCACGATGCTCGCGAGCGACAGCGAGTCCCTCACGGGCACCAGAGTCGTGGTCAGGACAGTCAGGCCCGCTGCGGAGGCGCCGGCCGCAGCCAGCCGACGCCCCGTGCTCCAGCGGCGACGCCGACCCTCGTGCGGCAGATCCAAGCCCTTCATGATTCAAAACGCTAACCGACCTTCGACCCCGCGCCAGGCGAGGCCGGGTACGGCTGCTGCGCGGCCACGCGGTCACTGGAGTCCAGCTGCCACGGCACGCTGGTCACCATCACCCCGCGCTGGAACAACAGCCGGGTCTTCAGCCGCAGCGCGGACTGATTGTGCAGCAGCTGCTCCCACCAGTGGCCGACCACGTACTCGGGGATGTACACCGCGATCAGGTCCTGGGGGTGCTCACGGTGCAGGCCGGCGATGTACTCCAGCACCGAGCCGGTGATGTCCCGGTACGGGGAGGCCATCACCGTCAGCGGAACCGGGATCTGGCGCTCGTCCCACTCGGCGCGCAGGGCACTGACCTCCTCGTCGCTGATCTTGACGGTCAGTGCGCTGAGGGAGTCCGGGTGGGTGGCCTTGGCGTAGCCCAGCGCGCGAAGGGTGGGCTGATGCAGATGGGAGACCAGCACCACCGCGTGGGTGCGGCTGGGCAGCACGATGCCGCCCGGCTGCGGATGCAGCTCACGCGCCACCCGGTCGTAGTGGCGGCGGATGCCCCGCATCATCGCGTACAGCACCGGCATGGCGATCACCACCAGATAGGCGCCGTGACTGAACTTCGTGACCAGGACCACTACCAGCACCAGCGCGGTCAGGCACGCGCCCACCGCGTTGATCACCCTTGAGCGGTGGATTCGTCGGCGCTGCCCCGGATCGGCCACACTCGCCAGTTCACGGTTCCAGTGCCGGACCATTCCGGTCTGGGAGAGGGTGAAGGAGGTGAACACGCCCAGGATGTAGAGCTGGATCAGACGGGTCACCGACCCCTGGAAGGCGTAGATCAGGGTTCCGGCGACCACGGCGAGGATGATGATGCCGTTGGAGAACGCCAGCCGGTCCCCGCGGGTGTGCAGCTGCCGGGGCAGGTAGCGGTGCTCGGCCAGGATCGCCGACAGCAGCGGGAAGCCGTTGAAGGCGGTGTTGGCCGCCAGGATAAGAATCAATGCGGTCGTGGCCTGGATGTAGAAGAACATCACCGAGTGCGTGCCGCCGAACACGGCTGCGGCAATCTGCGCGATCACCGTGCGCTGCGAGCCGGTGGCACAGTCTCCGGGGAATCCGACCAGCTGGCAGGCGTCGTCCACGTAGTGCACGTGGCTGATCATGGCCAGTGCGGTGATCCCGGCGAACATGGTGATCGACAGCCCGCCCATCACCGCCATGGTGGTGGCCGCGCTGCGTGCCTTGGGGGGTCTGAAGGCCGGCACTCCGTTGGAGATCGCCTCCGCACCGGTCAGTGCCGTGCAGCCGGAGGAGAACGCCCGCAGCGCCAGCAGCATCAGTGCCATCCCGGTCAGCCCCACGTGTCCTGGCTCGGCGCGGACCTGCCAGCCAGCGCTCTCGGCCACCGGCGCATGGCCGAAGGATGTCTGCAGCAGCCCGGTCATGACCATCGCCAGGACGCCGGCGATGAACAGATAGGTCGGCACCGCGAACATCCGCCCCGACTCGCGGACCCCGCGCAGATTCATAGCGGTCAACAGCGCCACGAACCCCAGGTTCACCGCGACCCTGTACGGGTCCAGTGCCGGCACTGCGGAAATGATGTTGTCCACGCCGGCCGCTACCGACACGGCCACCGTCATCACGTAGTCCACGAGCAACGCCGAGGCCACCACCAGTCCCGCCCAGGGCCCCAGGTTGCGGGTGGCCACTTCGTACGAGCCGCCGCCGGAGGGGTAGGCCTGCACCACCTGCCGGTAGGACAGCACCACCACCGCCAGCAGCACCACCACCGCGGCCGCCACCCACGGCGCCAGGTGCAGATAGGCCAGCCCGCCCAGCGTCAGCACCAGCAGGATCTCCTGCGTCGCGTACGCCACCGACGACAACGGGTCACTGGCAAAAACCGGCAGGGCGATCCGCTTGGGCAACATCTGCTCACCCAGGCGGTCACTGCTGAGCGGACGGCCCACGATCAGGCGCTTGAACGATATCGACACAACCGGCAGCCAACGCGCCCTTCGAAGCAGCGCCCGATTCTTCGCGCGTTCTTGACGCCGCTACTGGCGATCTTCACGCCGTCTTGGCGTGATCATCCAGTAAGCCCGGCTTCAGGTACTCCACGAAACCGGGGTCAGCTCACCTTGACCAGCTCGGAGAGCTGACCGGTCAGACGTGTGGTGCGACGCTGATGGCGCTCCAGAAGCCCGGGAACCTGCTCTCGGAAGGTCTGCCGCCCGCAGCCCAGGACGGGACAGACCAGCCGTCGTAGCCTCACCCGGACCACGACCTGCCGGCCGTCGACCGGAACATCCCGGACCGTCCGGCCGTGATACCCGTGGACCCTCCCCGTTACGACCCCGCCCACCGGACAGGGAACGGGAACACCCCGGGTCCGAGCCGTGGCCCGGACTATCTCGCCACCGTCCGCCACATCCTCGACAACCAACGCCGACAACCCCGAAAACACCGTTCCTACAGGCCCGTTCGCCTCATGCACGCTCATGACCACAGGCGGGCACTCGTCGTCACCACCGACTACGGAGCAGACCCACTCGTCGGACAGACCAGGCGCGGCAGGCGTTCAGGATGCGTTCAGGCCGACGCTGCCAAGATCGGTTTGGGCGATCACTCCAGAGGGTTGCCTGCCCATGACACAGGGTGCCTGCCCTATCGCTGGGCAGGTGTTCTGCCGTACGACCGATGCGGAGCTTCCCCACCGTGCAGCAACCGGAAATTTTCACCGATCTGGAGGTCGCGAGCGCGACCAAGTCGGTGATGAAGAAACTTCCCGAGGTCACTCTGGCGTTTTGGATCATGAAGGTCGCCGCGACCACTCTTGGCGAGACGGCCGGGGACCTCTTCGCCCAGACCTTGAGACTGGGCTACTTCCTGACCACGATCGCCCTGTTCCTGCTCTTCGTGGTGACGCTGGTCATCCAGCTGAGGTCGAGCCGCTACAACCCGTTCTTCTACTGGACCGTGATCCTCTCGACCAGCATGGCCGGCACCACGATGTCCGACTTCATGAACCGCGACGCGAGCACCAAGTTCCTTTCCGGCGGCGCCACTTCGCTCGGCTGGGGACCGCAGGGCCTGGGCCTTGGCTACCCCACCGGTGCGGCGATCCTCATCTCGATCCTGCTGGTCGTCTTCGCCGTCTGGAAGGCCACCGGGATGACCTTCCAGATCCGCGACATCGTCACCTTCCGCGGCGAGGCCCTGTTCTGGTCGGCGATCCTCGTCTCCAACACCCTTGGCACGTCCATGGGCGACTTCCTGTCCGACAGCTCCGGGCTGGGTTACGCCGGAGGCGCGCTGCTCGTGAGCGGGGCGCTCGCCGTGCTCGTCGCCCTGATGAAGGCGCCGGTGGTGCCGAACGTGCTGCTGTTCTGGATCGCCTTCGTCCTGACCCGTCCGCTGGGTGCCACGGCGGGTGACTTCCTGACCAAGCCGGTCGCCAAGGGCGGCCTGGACCTCGGCACCGCAGGATCCTCGGCCGTACTGCTGGCCGTCCTGCTCGCTCTGGTGGCCTACGCGCAGGTCCGAGAACGCCGGACCACCACGTCGCGGCCGACGGAACGGGAGCCGGTCGCACAGCAGGCCGACTGAGTCCGGTCACCCGACAGGCAGGTCGACCCGGAAGCGTGCTCCGGAGGCGTAACCGGGATCGTGGGACACCTCGCCGCCGACGGCGCGGGCCAGGCGCCGTGCGAGCGACAGCCCGAGACCCGCGCCGTCGTGCCCGTCGCCGGAGTCGGCGCGGCGGCCGGGCTGGAAGAGGTCGTCGACGAACGATGCCGGGACGCCGGGGCCGTCGTCGGTGACGTCGATACGCACGCTGCCGGGCAGCTGCCGCGCGGACACGGTCACCGTGGCGCGGGCGTAGCGGACCGCGTTGGTCAGCAGCGGGCTGACGATGCGTTCAAGGAGAGCGGGCGCGACTCCCGCCTGCTGTCCTGGATCGGTCACGTCGACGAGGATTTTCACATGATCCCGGGCGTCGAGGCTCTCGACCAGCCGGTGCAGGACCGGCACGACGCTGGTGGTGCCAGGGGCCACCGAGGTGTTCTGAGCTCTGTCCCGGGCATCGTCGAGCAGTGTGTCGCAGATGGTGCGCATGGACTGGGCCGCTTCGGCGATCACTCCATGGGTGGCGCGGGTCTCGGCGGCGGTGCGTGGGCGCGCCTGCCACCAGTCCAGTTCGATGACGATCCGGGTGAGCGGGGTGCGCAGTTCGTGGGACAGTTCGCCGGTCAGCTGCTGCTCGTGGCGCAGCACGGTGCGTATACGGTCCAGCAGAGTGTCCAACGAGGAGCCCAGACGGGCGAGTTCGGCTGGATGGCTCTCGGCGCTGAAGCGTTCGTCGGAACCGACGGCGCTCCACTGGGTGGCCTGTTCGGTCATGGCGCGTACGGGGCGCAGCGCCCGTCCGACGGCCAGACGCGTCAGCGCGTAGGTGCACGCGAGCATGACGGCGTCCAGGATCAGGGAACCCAGCAGCAGGGTGTCGGCCGAATTCCGGTAGGGCTCGAGGTCCAGGGCCGTGACCACGGTGGCGCCGTGACGGCCGCCCACGAGATCCGAGCACAGGCGCACGGCGTGTGGGCTCTGAGCGTCGACGGTCGAGCAGGCGCGCTCGCCCTGTGCGGCGAGCCGGTTGGCGGCCCGGGTCAGCGTGCTGCCGGCCGTGGTGGCGGGCGGCTGCTCCAGCAGCCGTGTCCCGGCGTAGATCCACGCGTTGGCGTCGAGGAGGCGGTCGTTGACGGTCTCCAGGACCTGCACCCGTCGGCCGCTGGTGTCGATGGTCGTTTCGACGGCTGCGGCACGGTTGCGCAGTTGGTCGTCCGCCTGGTGTTGCAGGTGCCGGTCCATCACGGTGTTGAACGTCACCGTCAGTACGGTCATCAGCAGCGCGGCGGTGGTCAGTGCCACGAGGGAGAGCCGGCCGCGCAGTGTGCGGGGAGTCAGGCGGCGCGGGAGACGGTTCATGACAGGCGGTGTCCGATCCCGCGTGCCGTCGTGAGGCTCAGGTCGCTGTCGGCCTCGCGCAGCTTGCGGCGCAGCCGGCTCAGGTACTGATCGAGGGTGTTGTCGCTGACCTGTGCGCCGTCCGGCCAGGCGGCTCTCACCAGGTCGCGTCGGCTCACGAGGGCGCCGCCCGCGGCGACGAGCGTGGCCAGCAGCCGGAACTCCGTCGGCGACAGGTCGACGTCGGCTTCGCCGGCCCTCGCACTGTGCCGGGTCGGGTCCAGGACCAGATCCCCGGAGGTGGCCATGGCTGGGGGCCCGGAGCGTTTGAGTGCTGCTCGCAGCCGGGCGACGAGTTCGGCGAGGTGGAATGGCTTGGGCAGGTAGTCGTCGGCCCCGGCGGAGAACCCGGACAGCCGGTCGGTGAGGTGGTGGCGGGCCGTCAGGAAGATGATCGGGGCGGCGAAACCGTTGGCGCGCAGCGCCTGGCAGACGTCCCGTCCGTCCGCGTCGGGGAGCCCCACGTCCAGGACGACAGCGGAGATGCTGTCGGTGGCCAGCTTCAGGGCGGTGGCGCCGTCGGCGGCGAGCACCGGCTCGAAGTCCTCGTCGAGCAGGCCGCGGCGGAGCACGTCACGCAGGGCGTGATCGTCCTCGACGACCAGGATCTTGTGGCGCATGGTCCTCCGTTGGATCTTCGGACGTAGGGGGTGGGCTCGGGACGAACGATGCCGGGAGCCACCGGGCCACCCCGTACAAGCACACTCCGAGCCATCCGGTCGCGAACCGCCGGCCCCCGATGACGTCGGGCGCCGCGAGGACATAGGGGACGGCGCCGGTGCCGGTGTCGGTCACCTCTCGGGCCGGCGCCGTCGTCACGTCCGGGCGATGGCCGAGCGACCAGGTCAGGAAGCCGTCGTCCGCCCACAGTGGGGCGCTGTTCCGGCCGCTCACCAGCCAGGTGAGGATGCCGAATGCCATGAGGGCGCCGAGACCGATGGTGCCGGCCAGGTAGGCGGCGTCGCGCCGGTTCATGAGGCCGTCACCAGCGGGCGCAGACGGCCGGAGCCGATCCACCGGCCCACCGATCGCGACCACCGCCGCACGGCGGTCATACCGAGCTGCCCCGCCAGGTACTCCACGACCTCCCACGGCACCGCGAGCGGGCGGCACCGTCCTGGTGATCGTGGACCAGCCCGTTGCCGGACAGAGGCCGCCCGCCCGCATCGCAGCACCGCCGAGCGGAGGCTGAGGGGGGAAAAGCCACTCGGTGAGATCACTGAGCGGCGGGCGTGAAGGTCCTGCCCTCCGTCGACGTGGCGGTGCAGATCTGCACGGTTCGCTACGTCGGCCGGTTCCTGGGACCTGGGGGAGAACTCGCAGCCGACCGTCGTCCTCTCGGAGCTGGACGTCGACCTTGCGCAGGTCGTCCTGGCTGTCAAAAGGATCGAAGCCGTGGCACTCATGCATACGGACCACGTGCGCGACCCCGGGCGTCATCGGCGGGACCCGAAAGCCGACCGGGACGGCGTTCCCGCGGGCCGCAGCCTCTCCTCCCCGAGGCCGCTTTGTCCAGGACGTCCGCATCCACTGAACGGTGGCCTCCACGACGCTTCCCCCTGCCGCCTCGTCGAAAGTCTCACCCTATGTCCACGCGGCCTGACGACACCTCGGAGGAAGACCAACTCGAACTGTCCGCATAAATTCCGATATGACCTTCGGCCTGTACAAGATGCACGGCTTCCGCGCCGGCTGATGAACCGGCAGCTCACCGTGCAGGAGTCCCGCCACCGCCCCGCCCGCGCGATCTGCCACGGCGGCCGCGGCCAGATCCGCCAGGCGTACCGCGAGGGCCAGGAGGACCAGCTCGCCGCCCTCGGCCTCGTCCTCAACGCCGTCGTCCTGTGGAACACCCGCTACCTGGACGCTGCCGTCGCCCGGCTCCGCGCCGAGGGCCACGACATCAAGGACGAGGACGTCGCCCGCCTCTCCCCGCTCAGGGACCGGCACATCAATTTCCTGGGCCGCTGCCTGTTCAACATCAAGGCCGGCGACCCCGGCCAGGGCCTGCGCCCGTTGCGGGACCCGGACGCCGTCGAGGACGGTGAAGACCAGGAGTGATGGGCGACGCACCCGACCTGTCAGGCCGTTCGTTTCGAAGCGGAGGTCCCGCGCAGATACCCGGGGACCGGTAAGAGAAGAGGACACCATGGCCCGCACGAAGGCCCGGCGCCGGGCCGCTGGTGAAGACGGCCGGGAATACGCGGTGTCCGGGCCCTGTGGCGACCTGCTGCCGGTGGAGCGGTTCACCCTCACCCGCTCCCGCCGCGCCTGACCCGCCGGCCGGGGGCCGGTCCTCCGGCTTGACTTCGAGCGCGCTCCAATTCCTAGTGTCGCAGGCGTTCGTCAGCGCTTAAGGTACCGCCCGGTCCACCGGGCAGGAGGAGTAGCCCCGCATGATCACCCGAACCACGCTCGGCTCGCCCCGTCTCACCGTCAGCGCGATGGGCCTGGGGTGCATGGGGATGAGCGAGAGCTACGGCGCCGCCGACTGGGACGGCGGCCTGGCCACCATCGACCGGGCCCTGGAGCTGGGCATCACGTTCCTGGACACCTCCGACTCCTACGGCACCGGGCACAACGAGGTGCTGGTGGGCCGGGCCATCCACGCCCGCCGGAACCAGGTGCAGCTAGCCACCAAGTTCGGCATCGACCGCAGTGCCGGCGACCGGGGACGCCGCATCCGCGGTGCCCGGGACTTCGTGCTGCGCTCCTGCGACGCCTCGCTGCTGCGACTGGGCGTCGAGGTGATCGACCTGTACTACGCCCACCGCCCGCCCCAGGACGTGGAGATCGAGGAGACCGTCGGGGCGATGGCCGAGCTGGTCGAGGCGGGCAAGGTCCGCCATCTGGGCCTGTCCGAGGTCGACGGCGAGCTGCTGCGCCGGGCGCACGCGGTGCACCCGATCACCGCGGTGCAGAGCGAGTACTCGCTGTGGACCCGCGACGTCGAGGCGGTCACCCCGGTGATGGCCGAGCTGGGGGTCGGGCTGGTGCCGTACTCGCCACTGGGGCGGGGGTTCCTGACCGGCACCCTGGACCGCTCCACACTGGGCGAGAAGGACTTCCGGCGCACCAACCCCCGCTTCGCCGGCGAGGCGGGCGAGGCCAACGAGAAGATCGCGCAGACCGTGCGCGAGGTGGCCGACCGGCTGGGTGCCACCCCGGCCCAGGTGGCGCTGGCCTGGGTGTACGCCCAGGCCGAGCGGCTCGGGGTGGCGGTGGCGACCATTCCGGGCACCCGCAGCCCAGTCCGGCTGGAGCAGAACGCGGCCGCGCTGGAACTCACCCTGGACGCCGAGGCGCTGGCCGCGCTGGACCCGCTGAGCGACCAGGTAATGGGCGAGCGCTACACCCCCGCGCACACCGCCGAGGTCGCCCGGGGTTAGCCAGCGGGTTCGACGCGCACGACGTCCAGCTCGACGACATCGTTGACGTCACGCCCACCAGTGACCTCGCCGGTCACGACCAGCCGGGGTCGGGCCGGCGGTGCCCCGTCCTGTTCGACGGCCAGGATCGCCCCGGTTGCCGACGCCCGGGGCGATCTCGCCGTAGGAGCCCAGCGCCCGGTGCCCGTCCGCGCCCACCGCGAGCACGCTGACGCTCAGCTGTGCGTCGTCAACCGATCGTTTGACGACAGGCGGGCGACGCGTCCGATGAACCCGTGCAATCCGGGCGTCCGGGCGCGAATCTCATCAGATCCGATGGTGGTTGCTGACAGGGTTTGACGACAGACAGGGCCCATTCCTCCGTACGGAAGGGGCCCTCGGTGGCGAACCTGGTCTACAAGCGGGTCTCGACCGACCGGCAGTCGACCGCCCGGCAGAACCTCGTCCTGCACGAGGCCGGGATCGAGGACCCGGTCGTCTTCGAGGAGGACCCGGGTACCTCCAGCCGCCTCCATCCGCTCCGGCGGCCGGAGTTCCGCGAGCTGCTGAACTATGCGCGGCCGGGCGACACCGTGCACATCTCCGAGCCCTTGCGGTAGCCGTAGGCGGCATCCGCGGTCACCCACCGGAACGGGATGCGGTCTGCGATCGCCCTGCGGACCATCGCTTTGGCCATGGTCGCCTTCGTCTCGAACGCGACCTCGTCGCCGATGCCCGAGTGGCGGCAGCGTGCCCGGTCGTCGGTCCAGGAGATGGGCAGATAGAGCCGCCGGTCGATCAAGGTGCGTCCGCGGCCTGCGGCGTAAGCGAGGAAAACACCGATCTGGCAGTTCTCGGTGCGGCCCGCGGTGCCTGAATACTGCCGTTGAACCCCTGCCGATCGGGAGCCCTTCCGCAAAAAGCCGGTGTCGTCGACGATGAGCCCCGCGTGCCGGTCACCGAGGTTGTCGACCACGTATTGGCGCACGTCGTCGAGGACCTCGTCGGCGTCCCACTCGATCCGGTTCAGCATCCGCTGGATACGGTCAGGGCCGTCGTGTCCTGCCTCTTCGGCCAGTGTCCAGCCGTTCTTCCGCTGCGATGGAGCAAGCAGCCCACGCATGTAAGCCAGCGCCGACTCCCGCGGCTCGGACCGGTTGAACCGATGCACGAACCGCCCATGCACCGCATCAAGTCGCGCGCCCACACACGCACATCAGTAGGGGCCCCACCCAGGCCACAAGCCGTCCGGCACGATCCAACTCCACGTTCCCCGCCCCATGCCCGGACAACGTCCGCCTCACCACATGGGACACGGTCCAAACGACAAGCCAAGACCAGCCGGGTGTCGAATACTTCGGGGGACACGAGAGCCTGGCGCTGTTCGACTGCCGGACGGCTGGAAGAGGTCGGCCGAGGGGCTCTGCGTGAGGTTCTCCAGGATCGTGCGCAGCCACGGGCTGCGCACGGCCGGCAGCCGGGCCAAGGTGTGCCGGAACGTACCCCGGTCGGCCCGGAACAGATGGGTGGGGCGCGGCGGGAGCGGGTCGTCGCGGAGTGCGTCCTGGGGTATGCGGCCCGAGGCGGGAACCGGCAAGCACGGCTGAGGAGAGACCAGCCACAGCCGCCGGCCTCTGCGATTCGAGCGGCCACGGCGTTGGTGCCTTCTGTCGTCAGCAGGTCGGCTTCGATGCATCGGCCAGGGTGCTCGTACCCGTCGGGCATCGTTCGTGCCGTCGCGTAGACGTCGGCACCCATCTCTCGCAGTCTCTCCACGACGGCCTTGCCCGAGCCCTTCGAACCGCCCGTGACCAACGCCCGGCGACCGTCGAGACGATCGCGATCTGAACTGGACATTTCTCTCTCCAGTGAAGATTGAGGTGGTGCGGGTTCGGTCAGGCCGGGTGGTTGGCGATGACGAGTTCGGCGATGAGGTCGTCCCGCAGCGCGAACCGGTAGTCCAGCTCGGCGACGCCGCCCGGGAAGGTGCCCTCGAGCCGCACGGTTACCACCCAGTGGGTGTCATCGACGCGGTGAGCGCCGATCTGCTCGGTCGTGTATTCGAACTCGGACCCGGCGTCCCGCAGGAACGCGTAGGTCTCCTCCCGGCCGCGGAAGGTCTCGTCCTGGTCGACGATCACCGCATCCTCGGCGAAAAACGACGAGGCGGTGTCGGCGTCGCGGGCGACGTGAGCGGCGAAGAACTCGCGCACGGCGGTCGGGAGCAGATGGGACGGGAGATCGGTGTGCTGTGTCATGAGCCCACCGTGTGACCTCACGGCGCGGGAGGGTCAAGCCGTGGACTCTCCCCCAGGGGGAACGTCCAGAATGAAGGGATGCTGACCATCGGGGAGTTCTCGCGGCTGACCCACTTGAGCGTGCGGACCCTGCGCCGGTATCACGAGGCGGCCCTGCTGGAACCCGCCGTGGTGGACGAGACCACCGGTTACCGCTACTACGGCGTCGACCAAATCCCGACCGCGCAGGTCATCCACCGGCTCCGCGAGCTCGACGTCCCCCTGAGCGAGGTGCAACGGATCCTGCGGACCCCCGACCCCGGTGTCCGGGCGGCCCTGGTCGCGGGCCACCTGCAACGCCTCGAGGATTCGCTCGACCGCACCCGGGCCGCAGTCGTATCGCTGCGCCGCCTGCTCCGGCCCGACCCCGCGCCCATCGACGTCGAGCTACGTGCGGAGCCCGCCCGGACGGTCGCGGCGGTGGAGGCCGTAGTCGGGCATCGCGACATCACGACCTGGTACGCAGGCGCGATGGCCGAATTGGAGGCGGCCGTCGCCGGCGACGTGACCGGACCGCCGGGCGGCAGCTACGACAACGCCCTTTTCGAGCAGGAGCGCGGTCACGCGGTCGTCTACCTGCCGACCGCTGCGCCACCTCGCACCGGACGCGTGCACCCCATGACTCTGCCGGCCGCGGAACTGGCCGTCACCACCCATGTCGGCGAGCATGACGGCATCGAGGTCACGTACGGCGAACTCGGGACCTGGGTGGTGGAGAACGCGATGTCGGTGGCCGGGCCCGTGCGGGAGGTCTACGTTGTCGGCCCCCGTGACACAAGCGATCCCGCTGCGTGGCGCACCGAGATCGGCTGGCCGGTCTTTCGCGTCACCTGAAGCCGTCAGTGTAGTGCGGAGTCGACGAGCTCTCAGTAACTCACACCCTCCCACCACCCAGCGCTCCTAGAATCGGCTTCAGTTCACCGTCATGGAGGGCATGATGCAAGAACACGACGAGTTACAACTCCAGGAAGCCGCCGAGGCCGGAGATCCCGAAGCCTCATACCAGCTCGCGGATCTCGTCCGTAAACAAGGACGCCACGAAGAGTACGAGCAGTGGATGCGACGCGCTGCTGAGGCGGGCCACTACTACGCACTCCAGGCCTTGATCCACAAGACCAGCGAACGGGCCCGAAGTGACCCGGAAGCCGAAATCTGGGCAGAACACTGGTACCGACGTTGGGACAAACTCGACACGGAAAGCAGGCCGGCATGGTACGCACAAAAACATGCTCCTCTCGTAGCACTTGCAGAGCGCATGCCGGAGTGGGTGTCAAGACGCACAGAGGAAGCAGAGAGAATACTTCTCGATCTTGCCGAGAAAGGGAGCAGCGACGCTGCCGGATCTCTCGCCGTCAAGAAACAAGAAAAGAAGGAGTACAAGGCGGCAGCCGAGTGGTTCATCCGCTCCCACGGAAGCAGCAGCAGAACATTCCTCGCCCAGCTGAAACGCGATGAAGGTCATCAGACTGCGTACACCCGGCTAGCCAGGGAGGGCTTCGAACCCGCAAAAGAAGTTCTTCGTCATCTCGGCACACCCAGCCTCAGACCACCGCAAGCACCCGGTCCGGGTACGACCGACGTCATCGTCACCGCCATCCTGACGGCAGCAATCCTCCCCTTCATCCAAACAATCGCATCAAAAGCAGCAGAATCTTCCTACTACGCCACTCGAAACTTAATTCTCAATCTCATGCACAGGGGCGGGAACATACAAATTGAGCGATCAGCGGGGCGGAGCGCGGAAATCTGCATAATTCGAGACCCCAAAAATGGTGTCACCTTCGAAATGAAGGACGATCAATTTCTCAGTGACGAGGCTCTTGATAAGCTTATCGAAACCGATCTCGAATCCCTCGCCGCCCCAGATCCTTCTGGGAAACCAGTAACCATCCGCTGGGACGACTCGAAATATATGTGGGTCCGTCACGTGAAGTAGTTCCTGACTCGATCGCTTACAACGGCTGACACAATGAGCCGAGTTGTCGGTGGGTGATGAGGCAGCAGGCGAGTGTGAGGAACGCTTCGTGGATGTCGGCTCGCCGTTCCCGTCGGATG
Organism: Streptomyces sp. B3I8; assembly: GCF_030816915.1. Lineage (NCBI taxonomy): Bacteria > Bacillati > Actinomycetota > Actinomycetes > Kitasatosporales > Streptomycetaceae > Streptomyces > Streptomyces sp. B3I8. The sequence goes on from NZ_JAUSYN010000001.1 coordinate 430,456, forward strand.
CGCAGACGTCGGAAGCCGTGCAGCCACGCAAAACTCCGCTCGACCACCCAGCGGTAGGTGCCCGGTCCGGTGCCGTGCAGGGTGCCGCGGCGGGTGATCGCGGACACGATGCCACGTGCGCTGACCTGGTCGCGGTAGATGTCGTGGTCGTAGCCGCGGTCGGCGAACAGCGAGTCCGGCTTGCGGCGGAACCTACCGACTCGGCCGCGGACCGGTGGGATCGCGTCGGGCAGGTGCAGAAGTTGAGTGACGTCGTTGCGGTTGCCGCCGGTCAGCAGGACGGCGAGCGGTGTGCCGTGCCCGTCGGTGATCAGGTGGTGCTTCGAGCCGGCCCGGCCTCGGTCGACCGGCGAGGGGCCCGTATGGATCCCCCTTTCAGCGCTCTGACGTGGGAGGAGTCGACCACGCAGCGGGACCGGTCCAGCCGGGAGGCCGCGTTCAGCTCGGCCGGCAGGACCTTGTGCAGCCGCTGCCACACTCCGGCCTCGTTCCAGTCCCGCAGACGGCGCCGGCACGTCATGCCCGAGCCGAAACCGAGGTCCTGAGGCAGGTACTCCCACTGGATCCCGGTGTGCAGCACGTACAAGATCCCGCACAGCACATCCCGGTCCGGCAACGGCTTACGGCCCGGGTGACGGAACCTGCGCTCGCGCTGCGGCAGCAGCGGCTCCAGGTGATCCCACAGCTCATCCGACGCGATCCACGGTGACGTCCCCACAGAGGACCGAACGCTCAACTGCCGCCCTGGACACGGCAACCAGGAGCGATCCACCTCATTGCGTTAGCCGCTGTTAGCCGCTATAAGGACACCGTGCTGGTCGTGGGACAGCCCTCAGTGTTCTGAGTCGGGAATTCTCTTCAGGACACGCGCTCATAACCCGCTTGTCCGATCTCCTTACGGGACGTGTTGGCAGGCCCCCGGCTCACCGACCACACCGCGTCCTGATTCAGGAGGCGAGAGTTTCGGCACAGCACCCATAATTGCGGTAGTCGTAATAATGAGATCCCAGCATTCTTTGGTTGCACTGGACGCAAATGGCGCTATTGTTAGGATTCACGCGAATGACGGAGGCGTCCTTCATTGCGAAGATCGCCTCCACCATGTCTTTTCCGTGTTCGCGGATTCCCTGTTGCAGGAATTCGAACGCGCCGTATGTACCTCCACACTCGCACGAAAGCTTGTTCGAGTAGGCTGACCCTGTGCACTTGACCCCCAATTCGGACTCAATCCGAGCCTTTTCTCCGGGTGATACCGGCTCCATGCCTGCTTCCCTGATGCGCGTAGGCGACCAGTACCACACCTTGATTGCGTCGGCTTGGGCGCGGGGAAGGTAGAACGTCTCGGTCCTGCCGCTCTTAATCGCTTCGCGCACCGTGGCAAAGACGCTCCCGTCGTCCGCCGCGAGGACGATCTGTCCGCCGCTGACGATTTCATCAATGGCAGCGAAAGTTTCCATGGCCTGTACCTCCAGAAAAGACGAAAGGGCAACCCAGTCAGGCGGCTGAGTTCCTTTTTTACTCTCTTGGCTTTTCTTTGGGTAGTCAGGGGTGCCATTTGAGTGAACCGGCGGGGATGGTTACCGGTAACTGGTCTGCGACGGGCTGACCGACTTCCGGACGCGGTGAACACCGTCTGGCCTGCGGCGATCGTGCACACTTGAGTCGTTCACCTGCTCCGCAACAGCTTCAAGTACGCGGGCCGCCAGGACCGGGAGAAGATCGCCAAGGCCCTCCGCCCGGTCTACGCCGTACCGACCGAGGAGGCCGCCATGGAGCGGTTCCTGGAGATCTCCGAGGAATGGGGAGCGAAATACCCGGCCATCGTACGGTTGTGGGAACGCGCCTGGGCAGCGGAGTTCGTCCCCTTCCTCCGATTCGACGTGGAGATCCGCAAGATCGTGTGCACGACGTACGCAGTCGACAGTGCGAACGCCCGGATCCGTAAGGCCGTCCGCGCCCGCGGGCGCTTCCCCGCCGAGCAGGCAGCCCTCAAGTGCGTCACCTCGCGGTCCGGGCAGCGTCCGCCCGCAAGCGCAACACAGGCACAGGGCGGGGGCAGCACAGACCCCAGAAGCACTTCCCGACCTGGGCCGCGCGCTTGTCCAACGCATCAGGGGGTCAGGTGACCTTGGTCGTATGGGCCGGGAACAAGGCCATGACCGCCGCGCCGGTATTGGACTCGTAGGTGAACCGGCTGATCCGCTCCGCCACATCGTTCTGCACGGAGCACCGCCGACCTGGTGCACTTGGTGCACCCTGTTCGGCATCCATCCCGGCACTGCCGCCCGATACGTCTACACCGCGCACCCCGACAGGGCGCTGCCCCGGATCCGCTGAGCATCCGCCCGCATGCGGTTGTGAGGTGCGGACTTGAGGGGAGGGGACTGTCAGCGCCCGGTGCCAGCACGCTCACCTGGGCCATTCCCCAGGTCCTCCATCACGGGCAGGCACTCGGCGAGCAGGTCGACGACGTCGCGCCAGGCTCGCTGCGCGTGCTGTGGGTGGTGGCCGACGCCAGGGACCACAGGGTGGTCGACCGGCGGGTGGTGGAAGGCGTGCAAGGCGCCGCCGTAGACCGCGAGGCGCCAGTCGACGCCAGCGGCCTGCATCTCAGCGGTGAACGCGTTTCGTTGCGCGGGCGGCATGATCGGGTCTTCCGACCCGACCCCGGCCCACACCGGGCAGCGAATGCGTGCCGCCTCGCCCGGTCGGCCCGTGGTCAGTGCGTTGACTGTCCCGATCGCGCGCAGATCGACACCATCGCGACCGAGTTCCAGTGCGACTGCGCCCCCAGTGCCGTAGCCGACGGCGGCGATCCGGTCGGGGTCGGTCCGCGGTTCGGTGCGCAACACGTCGAGCGCCGCATGGCCGATCCCCCGCATCCGGTCGGGATCAGCGAGCAGTGGCATACAACGGGCCAGCATCTCCCCGGGGTCACCCAGATAGCGCCCGCCATGAAGGTCGAAGGCCAGCGCTACGTATCCGAGCTCGGCGAGAGCATCGGCCCGGCGGCGCTCGACGTCGCTGAGCCCCATGCCCTCAGGTCCGAGCAGCACCGCGGGCCGACGGCCGGCACCGGCCGGGAGCGCGAGGTGCCCGATCATCGTCAAACCGTCGGCCGGGTAGTCGACCGCACGCGTCGTAATCGTCGCCATGAGACGGGACTGTAGTGATCGTCGAGCCCGGTCCGGCCGCTGTTCTGCCGCTGGCAGAACAGCGCGGGTGTCCCTCCGAAACACGGGACGGACCCGGCGCTCAGGGCTTCAAGATCATCCCGATGCCCCTTGGGCGCGCCAGTGTCACACCCCCAGCGCGTCGTCCAGGAGCGGAATCCCCCGCATCACATAGAGGGACGCCATCAAGGTGCACGTGTCAACCCGTGTGTGAGGGAGGCACGCCTCGCCTCCCAACGGTTCCGGCGGGGCGGGTAGTTGAGGGGTTCGGTCAGTCAGTCGGCTCAGCCCCCGCAGCCACCGTATTCGAGGGAGCTCACTGCGTTGTCGTAGAGGAACAGAAGTTCCTGCTTCTCACCCGGCGGGATGGTGTAGTGGTAGCCGTGGTAGTCGGCATCGGTGTAGATGCAGACGAACCCCTCGCCACGGTTCCACACCGAGCTGGCTCGGTCGTTCCACGCCCAGCCGAGGTTGGGGGTGTCCACCCGATACTGGAGCTGCAGGTTGTTCCCGGTGAGGTTGTGGCCGTCGTAGAGGCAGATCTGGCCTTCTTCACAGCGGGTCACGGGTTCATCGGCCGATGCGGCTCCCGGAGCCGCCAGTACGGCGGTGGAGGCGAGGACTGCTCCTACTACCGAGGTCTTTAACGTCAGGTTCATGACTATCTCTTCCCGTTGGTGCGCGTGGGTATCTGTGGAAGCGCGGTCGTGGTCCCGCCTCCTGCTGCCCGGGGCTTGACCCGAGATCGTGAACGCCGGTTCCCACGGCGGCAGTCAGCGTAACCGATCATTGTTCGAAGGCGTTCGGGCGTTCGGGCGTTCGGGCTGATCTGGCCGATGCCGGAGTGCCTCCTCCTGGTGTTGCAGCGGGTGGCCCATCGGAAGACCGCGAGGCGGGACAAGCTCACCCAGGAGCAGCGTGCCGCCCTCGCCGCACTGGGCATGGACCGGGCGGGCCCGGCGCCGGCCGTCGAGGCCGCCCCGACGCAGCCCGCCCCGCAGCCCGCGCCCCCGGCGGGCCCGAAGAAGCGGCCGGTGCGGGAGCACCACGAGGAGTGCACATCCACGGCGAGCGCCGGATCCTCGTCGTCACCATGCTCGTCACGCTCGGCGGTGGCGACGTGGAGCTCGCGTCGTTCGTTCTGTCCGCGGTCGGGATCATGAACGGTGCGGTGCCGGGTGTCCTCGTGTCCCCGATCGGTCCGGCACGCACGCCGCCCGCCGGGGTCGCGGTGGAGCAGGTGCTCCGAGCGCAGCACGCGGGCGTAGGCGGTGAGGTCCTCGTGCCGCTCGTCGCCCGGCGGGACCGCGGCGAGGGCGCCGGCCACGCGGCGCATGACCTCGGTGGCCCTCTCGTCGAGCAGCTCCTGCTTGTTGCGCACGTGCCTGGTGGAGGGCGGAGGCGCGGACGTCCGGCCGGGAGGTGAGCGCGCGGACGGTGAGGGCGTCCATGCCTTGGTCGCCGAGGAGTTCGAGCGCCGCCGTGACGATCCGCTCCCGGGTGATGCCTAGGGCCATTGACTCCTTAACAGCGTTCAGGCATGCTGGTCACGGCATTGAACTTAGTTAAGGAGAGTCGTGATGCGTGCTGCACACCATCGTGCGCGGGCCGGCCACCAGGCGGCACCACGGCGCAGCCGGACGAGGTATCCGCTGGTGCCGGGCATCGACGTCGCTCGCGGGCCTGGAGGCGTCGTTGAGCGCGGACCTGCTGCCCAGCCGGCGGATCCGGACCACCGGGAGCGGCGCCGGATCGCGGTCGGCCGAGGAGATGCTCGTCGAGGCACCCGAAGTCATGGCCCGCTTCGCCGACGGGTCCCCGCAGCTGCCCCGCACCGCGTTCCCGCTGAGCCGGGTCGGTGAGGCATGGGCACACACCGGGCCGCAGCCGCGCCGTCGTCGTGCCGGATCGAGCCGTCCATTCATCAGAACGTGATCGGAGAAAGGAAAACCATGCAGAAGAGGGCACTTGTGGTAGGGCTCGGGATCGCGGGGATGTCCGCGGCCATCGGGCTGCGCCAGGCCGGCTGGACGCCGGTGATCGTCGAACGGGCACCCGAGCGACGTACCGGGGGCTACTTCATCTTCATGTTCCCGGAGGGTGTGCAGGCCGCGGCCGACCTGGGGATCGCCGACCACCTGCACACCCGCAACCCGGATTGGCGACCGGGCGGGAACTCGTGGTCGGTGGATCGCCGGGGCAGGCGGAAGCCGGCTCTGGGACTGCTGGACGCGCCCAGCGGGCTGGCAGCCGTGCTGCGCAGCGACATCGAGGCCGCGTTGTGGCAGGGCATCACCGGCGACGGGACCGAGGACGCGGTCGAGGTGCGGTTCGCGACCACTCCGGTCGAGATCACCGAGGGCACCGGCGGAGTACGGGTCCTGCTCGAGGACGCCGGCACCGGGAAGCAGTACCACGAGGACTTCGATCTCGTGGTCGGCGCGGACGGGATGCGCTCGAGCGTGCGCCGGATGGTGTTCGGTCCGGACGAGGACTACCTGGCGAACTGGAAGGCGATGATCTGCGCGTTCCAGATGAAGGAGCAGGTGCCGTCCTACGAGGCGAGCGACAGCATCATCGTCTCGCGCCCCAAGCGTGCGATGTGGGTGTTCGGACTCGCCGACCACGCTCCCTGCGCGTGGCTGACCTTCCGCACCGAGGACATCCCGGACCGGTTCGCCGGGCCGTCGATCGAGCAGGTGCGCGCGGCCTTCTCCGGGATGGAGGACGAACCCGTGGTGCGCCACGTCCTGGACTCCCTGGAGCAGGCCCCTGACCACGTGTTCGACTCGATCCACCAGGTGAAGATGCCCAAGTGGAGCACGGGGCGGGTCGTGCTGGTGGGGGACGCGGCCTGGTGCATGAACACCTACTCGGCCATGGGCTCCTCGTCCTCGCTGCGCGGCGGCGCCGCACTGGGCGTGGCCCTGCGGGAGCACCCCGGCGACCTCGCCGCCGCTCTGGACGCCTGGGAGGCCGGCCTGCGTCCCTACATCAGCAGCCAGCGACGCTCCGCACGGGTCAAGCAACAGCGGTTCGTCCCGTCCAGCCGCCCGGTCCAGGTGCTGGTCGGGGGCGTTCTCGATCTGGCCCGCAGGGTCGTCCACCGCCGGCTGGCAGCGGAGTTCACCGCGGCGGCGGCCGCTGCCCCGTCCGGCACGGCGCGGTGACGGCCATGCGGAAGAGGGCGTTGGTGGTCGGGCTCGGGATCGCGGGGATGTCCGCGGCGATCGGGCTGCGCCGGGCCGGTTGGACGCCGGTGATCGTCGAACGGGCGCCCGAGCGGCGCACCGGGGGTTATTTCGTCGGGCTGTTCCCGGAGGGTGTGCAGGCCGCGGTCGACCTGGGGATCGCCGACCACCTGCACACCCGCAACCCGGAACGGGGGGCCGGCGCGAATGCGTGGTCGGTGGATCGCAGGGGCAGGCGCAGGCCGGCCCTGGGATTCCTGGATCAGCCCGGAGGGCCGGCAGCGGTGCTGCGCGGGGACATCGAGGCCGCGCTGTGGCAGAGCACCACGGGTGTCGAGGTGCGGTTCGGGACCACTCCGGTCGCGATCACCGAGGGTCCTGCCGAGGCGCAGGTCCTGCTCGAGGAGGCCGGCACCGGTGCGCAGTACCGCGAGAGCTTCGACCTGGTCGTCGGTGCGGACGGGATGCGCTCGAGCGTGCGCCGGATCGTGTTCGGTCCGCACGAGGACCACCTGACCACGTGGAACGCGATGATCTGCGCCTTCCAGCTGAAGGAGCAGGTGCCGTCCTACGAGGCGAGCGACAGCATCATCATCGCGCGCGCCAAGCGGGCGGTGTGGGTGTTCGGGCTCGCCGACCACGCGCCCACCGCGCTGCTGACCTACCGGACAAGGGACATCCAGGAGCAGTTCGACGGATCGCGGGTCGAGCGGCTGCGCGCGGTCTTCTCCGGGATGGACGACGACCCTGTGGTGCGCCACGTCCTGGACTCCCTGGAAGAGGCCCCTGACCACGTGTTCGACTCGGTGCACCAGGTGCGGACGGAGCGGTGGAGCGCGGGGCGGGTCGTGCTGGTGGGGGACGCGGCCTGGTGCATGAACCTCTACTCGGGCATGGGCGCCACGTCCTCGCTGCGCGGCGGCGCCGCACTGGGCGCGGCCCTGCGGGAGCACCCCGACGACCTCGCCGCCGCCCTGGACGCCTGGGAGGCCGGGCTGCGCCCGTTCATCACCAAGCACCAGCGCACCGCGCGGCTCAAGCAGCAGATGTTCGTCCCGTCCAGCCGTCGGGCCGAGGCGCTGCGCTCGGTCCTCGTCGGTCTGGCCCGCAGGATCCGCGGCCGCCGGCCGGCGACGGAGGCGGGCGGGCCGCAGGCCTTGGCGCTGTCCGGCACGTCGCGCTGACGACGGTGTCCGCGCCGAGGAGGGACGATGCGGGACGCCGGAGAGCCTGGGTCGCTGCGGGCATCGTGGTAGCCGGGGGGTGCCTTTATGCCTTCCGTAAAGGCACCCCTGTCAGGTTTGGGCTGGTCAGAGGCGGTTAGGGGGTGCTGAGGTTGTGCGGCGAGCGCGACGTCCGTCGGTGTCCGGGGTTCAGCGTCTCCGGCGAGGTTCGCGGTCGACTCGCTGGACCCTGCGCGAACACGGCCCGGATTACGTGCTCCTGGACGGCCCCCTCGGCGAGGGTGACCGCCTGGGCGACGGACGCGCCCACTACTCCTTCAAGCACCGGCGCCACGGCGTGAACGTGCGGGAGTGAGCCGTTGGCCTGGCAGACCAAAGAGAGATGCCCGCGACGTGGAGTCCGGCCAGGTAGATGGTTGCGGTCTCCTCGTAACGGGTGGCGATGCCCCGCCACTGCTTCAGGCGGTTGATGCAGCGTTCAACGGTGTTGCGCTGCTTGTACGCCTCGCGGTCGAAGGCGGGCGGCCTACCGCCCTGGCTGCCGCGCCGCAGCCGGTGGCCACGCTGATCCGCCGGAACCGGGATGACCACGCGGATTCCGCGCTTGCGCAGGTGCTCACGGATCGCGCGTGAAGAGTACGCCTTGTCGGCCAGAACCATGTCCGGCCCGGTACGGGGACCGTCCTCGCTGCCGAGGGACGCGGAGGCGGGCCATGACGTGAGGGAAGACGGGCGCGTCACCGGCCTGTCCGGCGGTGAGCACGAAGGCAAGTGGCCGACAGTAAGCATCGGAGGCGAGGTGGATCTTCGTGGTCAGTCCACCGCGAGACCGGCCGATGGCATTGTCATCAGGTTCGCCGGCCGGGGCCCCTTTTTGCGGGCCCCGGCTGCGTGCTGGTGAGCGCGCGCGATAGTGGAGTCGACCGAGACGGCCCAACCAAGGTCTTCCTCGGCATCGGCCTGCGCGATGAGCGCGGTGAACACCCGCTCCCAGGTGCCGTCCACGGCCCACATCCGCAACCGGTTGGAGAGGCCCCTCCAGTTCCCGTATTTCTCGGCAAGGTGGACCCACTGCGATCCGGTCTGGAACTTCCAGGCGATCGCCTCGATCACCTCACGGTGATCCCACCACCGACCACCCCGCCGCGGCGTCCGGTCTGGCAACAATGGCTCGATCCGCGCCCACTGCACGTCAGTCAACGGCACGCTCAGACCAACGATCAGATGATCCAAACGAAACGGCCCAGGTGATGCCGTTGGAGCGTCGGCAACCGCAGGGCCGGCTCCAACGCGCGACCGTCACGGTGCCGAACGTCTCCGCTGCAGCAACCAGGTACCCCCTGTCACTGTCCCCGTCACCAATAGGCCCACCATCAGTGACATTTTGAACTCCTCCATCTTGCTGCCGTCGTCCGCCATAACCACCGACAGCGTCGTGATGACGACCGTGATCACTAGCCCGATGGCCAGGTTCTTCCACACCAGTGATTTCAGCAATTTCTCCTCGTTTCTCGATGAGTGCGGCGCCGCGTCGTTCTTCATTGGGTGGCGCACCTGGCTTGCCATCAGTTCGGTGCGATCAATACTCGTTCGGCACGGTCTTGCGTCGCGTCCCGTTACGGACGTTGCCGGCCGACCCCCTCGGGCGGGGTGTCGTGCTTCTCATGGCCGGATGTCCGGGCATTTCCTCCTTCGGAGAGGTCTCCGGCACCGTCCGGGTCAAATGCTTCAACAGCCCGCCCGGGCCGGTCAGCCACGAGCCCTGGGTGCACTGTCTTGCTTGCCCTCCTTGTCGCGACGCTCTCTGCGGCCGCAGTCCCGCGTCCGAGCCCGGGCCGACTCCTTAACGTCGTTCAGGGCGCTGTCTTCTTTATAGCATGAACTTAGTTCAGGTCGGAGGGTGCTCATGGCTGTTGCCTTTGTTCGGCGTTGCCGAGACCGACGAGTTCTGGAACGGGGTGCGCAACGCAACCGGGGGAGGACGTGGAGCCGGGGGCGCTCGGCCTGCCCCGCGGACGGCGCGGCCCACGGGATGCGAAGCGCCAAGGACGCCCATGCGGCCGGCCTGCCGGGCGGTGGGAGGCTTCGACGGTCCGGCCGCTTCCTGCGGGGGCGCCGTTCCGCAGGATGACCGAATTGCCAGGCCGGAGGGGTTGGGACACCACCCCCGCGACAGGGGTCACGGTGTCGGGACCGTTGTGGACCTGCTCGGCCGGCGGTACATCTTCCGAGGGGGCGGTGCTCCAGCTCACCGACACGGACATCATGGTCGAGGGGGTGGCCGCGAACTCCCCGACCGGAGTGCGCCTCTGCATCCTGATGGCGGGACCGGCCCTCGTCGCCGCAGCAGTCTTCGCACTCGCCCCCTTGCGCCGCCGCCGATCCCGTCTGCGGCCCTCGCAGGCCGGGAGGGTCGTCCTCGATGCCGGGGACCGTGGAGAATCCGTCGTCCTCCGTCGGGCAAGAAGAACGCTCACGTCCGCTCCGTCACGGAGCGAACGCTCCGGACGAGATGATGAGCCGCCGGCAGGCATCCTGGGCCGGTGTCAGACCTTCAGCCGGGCGGCGAGCCCGTCGAGGACGATGCCGAGGTGCCGCTCGAAGCGTTGGTCACCGTGGTCGTGAAGGTGGCCGGCTTGCTTGACCAGGGGCGCGTTTCCGCCCAGCCATGCGTCGCGTTCGGCGAGGGAATAGCGGGTGGGGTCGGTCTCGGCGGACTGGAGGTGTTCCTGTTCCTCGATCACGAAGCCGACAACGAAGGCGGTCACCAGGTCGACGGCGTCGTCCGCGTCGGAGAGTTCGACCCCGGACGCGGTCCAGCGGACGAACCAGATCTCCTTCGCCTGTACCACCTCCGGGTCGGCGATGCGCCTGCCGCTGAAGATGCGTGCTCCGTCACGGTGGAGCAGGAACTCCGCACGCAGCACACTCGCGAACGCCACCAGATCATCACGCCAGCCGTCACCCGGGGGAAGCTCCGACAAGGCGGAGCCGACCCGGCGCATGACAGCGGTGCCCATTTCGTCGAGCAGCTCCTGCTTGTTGCGAACGTGCCAGTACAAGGCGGACGGGCGTACGTCGAGCCTGGTCGCCAGCGCACGCACGGTCAGGCCGTCCATACCTGCCTCGTTGAGAAGGCCAAGCGCTGCTGTCACGATCCGGTCCCGGGTGATGCCTTTGTTCATACTTGACACCTTAACGTCGTTCAGGCCCGCAGGGCGGGCCGCCCTACCACGGTTATTGATCAGAAACTCATGGGGGTCTCGAGCGGGTCCCAGCGGGCGTGTGGGCCGCCGAAGCAGCCGCGGACGATGTGTGGCTGCCGCCGGCGCCCGAGGAGGAAGCGCCGGGTTCAGGCGGCGAGTTCGGCCTGGCCGCGGGCTCGCTGCCGGCGGAGCAGTCAGTCGTGGCGTGGTCTGTAAGGCCACGATGGTTCGCGCGACCGCCTTCATGGAGCACTTCGCGAGCGTGATGGCACCGGGCCTGGAGCACGGGGAGATCGTGCTGAGGCTGCCGCTGCCGGAGGACGTCGCCCTGAAGATGATCTCGGTCAGGGACATCGGCCGGGTCGCCGCCGCGCTCCTGCTCGGCACCGCCAAGGCGCCCGGCGGAGCCGTCGAGCTCGTCGGCGACGAGCTGACGGGTCCCCAGATCGCCGCGGCGTTCGGCGCGCGCGCCGGGCTCCCGGCACGGTACGAGGTCCTCCCGTTGAGCGTGCTTCCCACCGACCTCGACAGGGTGATGTTCCGCGAGTTCGCGAAGGCGGCGGAACACCCCGCGGACCTCGCGGTGGTGCGCTCGATCGAGCCGGCCACCCTGGACCTGGCCGGGTGGATCCGAGCCACCGGCTGGACCGCGCCCACCGACGTGGCCGGTTCCTGAGCCTCCGGCCGCGATGAACGCTCCGCCATCGCGCCCACGGTCTCGGCTCCGGGCACGGCAACGCATCCGCCAGCGGTTGAAGTAGTCACGAAGCTCCCGGGGCGTGCCCGGGGCCGACACCGGCACGCTGGTCGTCGAGAGACCGCCGGTCGACGGCGAGGTGAAGATCCACTGGAACCGGGCCGCCCCGCCACCGGTCACCGTAGAGCGGCCGGGCGGTCCGGTGCCCCGTCGGCGGACGTCGGGAACGGCCGGTGCGCGTCGCCGGCCGGCGTCATCCGTGCGGTGCCCGGCGCTGTGCCGGCCGCACGAAGAACTCCAGCCCCTCCGGGTCGTCCACGGCGGCGGGGGTGACGACGGTGCCGGGGTTCGCGCTCATGAGGATCCGTTTGAACGGGACCTCCAGTTCCTTGCCGGCCCTGGTGTGCGGGACGGCCGGCACCGCCAGGATCTCGTCGGGCACGTGGCGCGGTGCGGCACGCCGCCGGGACGCCCGGCGGATGCGGTCGCGCAGCCCGTCGTCGAGTACGGCGCCCTCGCGGAGCGCGACGAGGCCGGCGGGGTCATGCGGGCTCTGCGTCCGGCTGCCGGTTCAGGCCCAGGAGTTGCGGGGTGCTCACTGCGGCGGCGCAGCGCTCGGCGAAGCCGAGGACCTGGAGGCAGTACTCGCGGCCGACGACGCTGTCGGCGATGCCGTGTGCGGAGCCGGGGAACAGGGCTGCGTCGACGTAGGGTGAACGGGTGCGCAGTGTGTCGGCGAACTCGGCGACGAGGTCAGGCCGGGCAGCCCACAGTGTGTCGAACTCACCCAGCCGGTAGTGGACGGGCACGGTGATCCGTGAGGCGAGGCGTTGCCACTCCCGCGGCCAGCCGCCGACGATCTCCAGCCCCTCGGCCCGTACGACGGGTTCCAGGATGCCCGGCAGGCTGTGCATGCCGATCTGATGGGGGGCCAGTGCCCACCGGGGAGGCGCGGTGATCCTGCCCTGGAGTACCGACATGTCGACGCGTTCCTCGGCCGGGGTGGAATGCCAGGCGTCCACCACGTTTTCCGGCGGCAGTTGGCCGATGTCCGCGACGGCCAGACCGAGCAGCGGCCAGCCCGGCCGTTCCTGGGCGCTCCACAGGGCGGCCAGGTGGATGCCGACTGCGCCGCCGATGGAGCAACCGATCACGACGACCCCGGGCGCGGTCGTGGCATGCCGCTGCCACAGTTCGGCGACGGCCTGGTCGAGCCGTTCCGCGGCGGCCCGCAGCACTCCCGTGTCAGAGCCGGCGGGGAGGCTGAGAGGCTTACTGCCGCCGTAGCCGGGGCGGTCGAGGGCGTAGGCGGGGAATCCGTTGCGTGCAGCCCGCAGGATCTGTGAGTGGCCCGGGATGTCGAACGACCGCGCGGTGGCACCACCGCCGTGCAGGAACACCAGTACGGGCTGGTCGGTGGTTTCGTCCGGCAGTGCGGCGAGGCCGGTCGTCCTGCCGCCGGACAGTGTGATGTCACTGGAAAGGGTCTTCATGGATCACTCCTGGGTGGAGATGCGGTACCGGCGGGGCGTCGCCCTGCGGTACGGACCACCGTATGAGTGCGTGCCGTAGAGTGGCAGTGCAGATGCCAATGAGTGGAACAGGAAGGCTGAGGCATGGCTCAAGCGGTCCCGCCCGGTGAACCGGCTCCGCGGCGCGGGCGCAGGCCCGCGCGGGGTGACGCGGTCGTCGACCGCGCTTTCACACTCCTGGGCGCCTTCGACCCGACCCGCCGGACCCTGTCCCTGGCCGAGCTGACGCGTCTCACGGGTATGCCGCGCAGTACCACCCTGCGCCTGGCGAAGAAACTGGTCGGCACGGGAGCACTGGAACGAGGCGACGACGGCCGGTACGCCATCGGCCTGCGGCTCCTGGAGATTGCCTCGCTGGCACCTCGCGGCCATGGCCTGCGGGCCCTCGCCATGCCGTTCATGGAGGACCTCTTCCACATCACCCGCCAGCATGTCCTGCTGGCCGTCCGTGACGGCGACGAGGCACTGCTGGTCGAACGGCTGTCCGTCCACAACGCCGATCCGGTGCTCTACCGCGTCGGCGGCCGCATGCCGTTGCACTCCACGGGAGTCGGACTGGTTCTGCTCGCCGGCGCACCACCCGCCGAGCAGGAGCGGATCCTGGAGGGTCTCTCCGCCCAGCCCGCCGGGCCGCAGGCGCCGGACGTCACGGAACTGCGCAGGATCCTGGCCGACGTACGACGGGGCGGGTTCGCCACCGTGACGCTGAGCACTCCGTGGCCGCGGACCTCCGTGGCCGCGCCACTCCTGGGCCCCGGCGGCGTCGTCTGCGGCGCCCTGTCCGTGGTCCTGCCGAGCGGGACCGTCGACCACAGGACGATGACGCCCGCCGTCCGCACCTGCGCACGAGCGATCTCCCGCGAACTACGCAGCGGGCCCTGCGAGGACAACCCCGACCACAAGCGCCGGTAACTCGCGGCACCATGTGAGCGGTACGGCGAAGGCGGCGCACGTGATGCTCGGTCCGTTGCGCGCATTCACGCACGGTGCCGGGTGCGGCCCTCTCCCGGGCGCACGTACGGACAACCGCCCGCGCGGCCGGTCGCACCACCATCCTCTTCGCGGCAACGCTGCCCCGCGCGGCGGCGGAGCCGGCGCGCGACACGGCGAGCGTGCTCCGGTCCCCAGCCACGTCCGCGCCGGCCTTCCCGCCCCTCCCTCATCCCAACTCCAGTCCGGGACATGGGCGAACGGCCTCCCTCCACCTCGGCCGAAGCCGTACGCGGCCCTTGGCGCGGGGTCTGTCTGTCCAGCTTCTTGCCGACAGGCCGGGACAGCGGGGAATGAACCCGGCCGGCTCACGGTTGCCGTAACCGAATCTGATTCGGATAACGGAAGGGCAGCTCATGACCGACTCGTCGCGGCGGCACGCACTCCTGGAAGCCCGCTACGGGCAGCAGGCGACGCCGGGGAACATCATCTGGAACGAGCAGATCGAAGCGCTGCTCGCGCACCGCTCGGTGCGCGCGTTCACCGATGAGCCGCTGCCCGAAGGCGCTCTGGAGACGGTGGTGGCGGCCGCCCAGTCGGCGTCCACGTCGTCGAACCTTCACCAGTGGAGTCTCGTGGCCGTCTCGGACCCGGAGACGAAGGCCGAACTCGCGAGGCTGACACACGGCGCGGAGTTCACCGGGTTCGACTTCGTCGCCGAGGCCCCCAGTGTGCTGCTGTGGGTGGCGGACATGTCGCGCAACCACGCGATCAGCGTCGAGCAGGGCGGCAAGCCCGTCGTCACCGACTACGTCGACGCCTTCCTGATGGCGTCGGTCGACGCGGCCCTGGCCGCCCAGAACGGTCTCGTCGCGGCGGAGGCGATCGGACTGGGAGGCGTGTACCTGGGCTCGCTGCGCAACCACGCCAAGGAACTCGCCGACCTGATCGGACTTCCCGCGTACGCCTACGTCGTATTCGGCATGGCCATCGGCACCCCGGACCCGAACCGCCCCAGCGCGGTGCATCCCCGCCCGGCGCAGGACGTCGTGCTGCACCGCGAGCGCTACCGCACACGTCCGACCAAGGAGTGGATCGATGACTACGAGACCGCGTTCAAGGACTTCCGCGCCGAGTACGGACTGCGTGACAAGACATGGAGCCACTCCGTCGTGACGGGCACGGGCCTGGATTACATGGACGGGCGTGAGAACCTGCGTCGTACGCTGGAGGAGCGCGGCTACCTGCTGCGCTGAAGGGCATTCGACGGGAGTGGGGGCGCCGGGCGTGGCCAGGCCGAAGACGCCGTTGTTGTCCGCCGCACGGATCGCGGACGGTGCGATCGAACTCGCCGACCGCACCGGTGACATCCAGATGGTTCAGCTGGCCCGGCACCTCGGCGTCGCCCCGTCCTCCCTCTACTCCCATGTCACGGGCCGGGCGAACGTCATCGACCTCGCCCGGCTGCGGATGCTGGAACGGATGGAACCCCTCGGCCCCGCGCGCGACTGGCGCGAGGCCGTGGCCAACCTCCTGCGCCGGCTCACCGCCCTGTACGCCGGGCACCGGCGCATCCTGCCGCTCCTGTCCACCACCGCGATGGCCTGCGACCGTTCCCTCGCGGTCTACGAGCCGATGTTCACCGCACTGATCGAAGGGGGCTTCCGGCGGGACCAGCTGCGCCTGGTCGTCGCCATGGTCGAGTTCCAGGCGTTCGGTCTCGCCCAGGGACTGCCGGCGCCGGCCATGTCCGACCACATCCGCGAGACCCTTCCCGCCTACACCGCCTCGGTGGACCACTCGCGCTACGACCTGGCCACCGCGACCGAGTTCTCCGTGGCCATGGTCGTCGGCGGGCTGGAAGCGATCCGGGCCCACCCCGGTGGGCCGTGACGCACTCCGGCACACGACGGACCAGCCCTTGACCGCCCCTCCCCGCAGGCACTGAGCAAGGCTTCCCGGGCTGTTCCACATCGCCGAGAGCCGCGACGTCCCGACGCAGGCGCACAAGGTGGTCCGGGCCCGCGACTTCCCCCGTGCGGCGCGGTGGAGCGGGCAGCCCGCGCACACACGGACGGCCCGGCTCCCCTGCACGGCGGCCGCGTCACCGCAGATGCAGATCGACCAAGCACTCAAAGGCGCGGGCAGCCGCGCTGCGGGCGCGGTTGCCGGGCGTGGCCAGCGAGATCGGCCAGTCGAGGTCCGCGCCGGTGACGGGCAGCGAGACGAGCCCGGCATCGGGCTCAGTGCTGCCCCGGGGCAGCAGAGCAACGCCCAGGCCATGACGGACGAAGTCGGCACCGGCTCCGATGGCGGTGATCTCGATGGTGACGTGGCGTCGGAGCCCGGCCGCGGTGAACGCGCGATCCGTCACGGCGCGGTTGCCGTAACCGGAGGGAAAGTCGATGAACGCCTCACCGGCCAACTCCCCGAGCGCCACCCGGTTCCGGTCGGCAAGCCGGTGGCTCGCGGGAACGACGAGGTCCAACGGCATGGCGGTGAGGTCTCTCCACCGCACGCCGGACGGCGGCGAGTCAGGAATCGACACGAACGCGAGGTCGAGCCTGCCCGCAGTGAGCGCCTCGAGGAGCCCGGGCGAGCCGCCGTCTGACGCCGCGGTGGCCAGACGCACGGAGACGGCGGGATGCTCGCGGTGGAAGCGGCCCATCAGCGCCGGCAGGTCGATCACGCCCAGAAAACTCAGTGTCCCGACGGTCAGGGTCCCGCGGACGCCACCGTTGACCTCGTCGACAGCGTCACGTGCGTCCCGCACGGCATCGAGGGCGGCCCGCGCCTTCGGCAGCAACGCGCGTCCCGCGTCCGTAAGACCGACCCGTCTGGAGGTGCGCTCCAGCAGTCTGGAGTGCAGCTCCCCTTCCAGGGCCGCGATCGTCGCCGACACAGCCGACTGCACGATGTGCAGCCGGGCGGCGGCGCGCGTGAAACTCGACTCCTCAGCTACCGCGATAAAACACTCCAACTGGCGCAGTTCCATCCCTCCACCATCTCTCAAACTGATGGCTGCGAACAAAATCGTGCGTTGGACGTGATCCACCGGGGTGCGGAGCATGGAAGGCGTACGAGCCCACTTCTCCGGGAGCCGACCGCCATGACCACCGCACTGTCCGACCCCCGTCACGCCCCCCGCACCCACCGCGAGATCCGGCTGGCGGCCCGCCCCGCCCCGAGGGCGCCGCTCACGGACAGCCTCTTCGAGATCGTCGAGGTCCCGACCCCCTCCCCGCAGCCCGGCCAACTCCTCGTGCGCACCCGGGTGATGAGCGTGGCCGCCGTGATGCGGACGCTCATGGACGAGACGACCGATGTGCCCATGCGCCCCTTCGCGCTCGGCGCTCCGCTGTACGGCCCCGCGATCGGCGAGGTCGTGTCCGCTCCCGGCACCGGGTTCGCCCCCGGCGACCTCGTCCAACACGACCTGGGCTGGCGCGAGTTCGCCCTCCTGGACGCCACCGTCACACAGCGCCTCGAACCCGGCCTGCTGCCCGACTCGGCCGCCTATCTGTCTCAGGGCCCCACCGCCTGGATGGCCGTCACCCGCGGAGCCGAGGTAAGCCCGGGAGACACCGTCTTCGTCAGCGGCGCCGCGGGCGGTGTGGGCTCCCTCGCCGGACAGGCCGCCCGGCTTCGTGGGGCCCTGCGGGTCATCGGCAGCACCGGCTCGCAGCGCAAGGCGGACGTCCTGCGCGAGGAACTCGGCTACGACGCCGTGATCCTCCGCGGCGCGGGACCGATCGAGGAGCAACTGCGCGCCGCGGCTCCGAAAGGCGTCGACGCGGTGATCGACACCGTCGGCGGCGAACAGCTCCAGGCAGCGATCGCCGTGGCGAACCGGGGCGCCCGCATCGGCCTCGTCGGGGCGCTGGGAGTCCAGCTCACGGAATCCGGCACCCCTGCGACGGCCATCGACACCTTCTCTCTACTGACCCGGAGCATCACGTTGCGCGGCACCGTCCTGCACGCGGACCACCTCGACCTGATTCCCGAGTGGCACCACCAGTTCGGCGCCGGACTGCGCGACGGCACGCTCACCTTCCCCCACTCCCGGCTGCACGGCCTGGACAACGCCCCCAGGGCCCTGCGCGAACTGATCGAAGGCCGCCACGTAGGAGCGGTCCTGGTGGAACTGTGAGACAGGAACTCACCGGTTCCCGATTGTCGCTGTTTCCATCCCTCGGGCAGGCGCACGATCCGCGGGTCGTCCCGCACGCCGATGGGGACGGTGCCGTCCTCCTGCGACACGAAGGCGGCGACGGCCCTGAGCATCCCCGCCCGGCCGCCTGCCTACCGGGTCCTGCTTCTTGTGGGACAGCGGTTGGCTCACTGGCGGACTGCTCGGCGGCGGAGTCGGAGAAGGCGATACGGGCGCGGCGAGGGCCGGACGGTGGGGCATCAGGCGACGACCGGGCGCTGGGCGACGAGCTGCGCGAGGTGGGCCTCGCGCAGCTCCTCCCACGGTGAGCAGTTCTCGACCGAGGGCAAACCGTCGGCGGCGATGTCCTCGAGGACGGCGGCGAACTGGGTGTCTGGTGGCCGGCTCCCGTCGACCGCGCCGCAGGAACGGCGGGCCGTCACGCTCGTCATGGCCTGCGTCGGAGTGTTCGTCGCGTACCTGCCGGTGACCACAGTCTCGGTGAGCCTTCCTGCCATCCAGCGGTCCCTGAATACCTCGACCGTTCAGTTGTCCTGGGTCTCCGACGCGTTTGTCCTGCCGATGGCAGCCCTGATCTTGACAGCCGGGGTCTTCGGCGACGTGTACGGCCGCAAGAAGGTCTACCAGGTAGGACTCGCTCTCAGCGGTCTCAGCGGTCTCAGCGGTCTCAGCGGTCTCGTCGCACTGTGTGCGCCGTCCATTCAGGTTCTCTGGGCGGGCCAGGCGCCGGCCGGGCTGGGGTCGGCCGCGTTGCTGCCCACCACTCTTGCCCTGATCAGCCACGCCGTCCCCGACCTGCGTGAGAGGGGCAAGTTCATCGGTGTGTGGGCCACGTTGCTCATGGCCGCTCTGGCGGTGGGCCCGGTCGTCGCCGGCGTCGTCCTCAATCACTTCGCCTGGCGCTGGATCTGTCTCCCTGTCGTCCCCGCGTCGCGGGCGGACGCCGGATTACCGATGAGGCGTCTGCTTTCGGCAGGATGGGTGCATGACCGAGATCCACACACCCCGTCTTCTCCTCCGTAGCTGGCACGACGACGACCTCGTGCCAATGGCGGACATTAACGCGGACCCACGGGTCATGCGCTGGATCGACGACGGCTCGGTGCGCGACCTGGACCACACGGCCGAGGCCATCGAGCGATGGGAGGAGGAGTGGGACGAGGAGGGCTTCGGGCTCTTCGCCGTCGAGCTGCTGGCCTCGGGCGAACTGATCGGCTTCACGGGACTGTCCGTGCCCGAGTTCCTGCCGGAGGTGATGCCCGCCGTGGCGATCAGCTGGCGGCTGGGTTCACAGTTCTGGGACCAGGGGTACGCGTCCGAAGCCGCGCACGCCACGCTGGAGTTTGCGCTTCAGGACCGCGGCCTGGACCGCGTCATCAGCATCAACCGGGTGGGGGACAGTGCCTCCGAGAACGTCATCCGCAAGCTCGGCATGGTGCCCGAGCGGGAGACGGTGCACCCGGTGTACGGCTACCCTCTGCGCGTGCATGCCATCGACCTCACTGAGTTCCAGGCGTAAATCGGCCGAGCCGTCGATCATCGCAGGACAGCCGACCAATGTCCCCACGTCCCCGAGCGCATTGATCGTGACGGTACGGACACGAGGGACAGATAGTGCCCTACCGTCGCTGACCTGCGCTTTCGCGGAATTTCGGACAGAGTCGGCGCCGGGTGGATTCTTCTCACCGGCGGCTGCTCCAGGACCCCTCCACCACACAGGTCTACGACCGGCCCTCGCACCCCCGGCGAGTGGAAGCGGTACGCGCCATCGCCGCCACGTACCAGTTCGACCTCACCGGCGGCCGGCTCCGCGCCCGCAACTACGCTGACGACCTTGCCGACCGGATCCGCGCAGGCGTCGGCTCGGTGCCCGTCCCCGCGGGACGCTGCCACGAAATGAATAACGTCCGCGCCGACGGACACCGCTGCCCGGTATACAACCGCTGCTTCTCCTGCGCCTTCTGCACCACCGACTTCACCCACCTGCCCGAACTGCGCCAACTACGCCGCAGGAGAAGGTCACCGCGATCCACTCGCCGGCCCGGGACGCGGAAGTCGCGGCCGCGGTCACCACCGACTTCCAACTCACCCCGAGATCATCCTCGTCCGGGCCGACCGTGCTTACGCGGGAAAGCTCGGCACCTGGGCAAAGAAGTATCTGAACCTCACGATCAGCACGATCTCCCGGCCCAAGGACACCACCGGATTCGTCGTCCTTCCCCGCCGCTGGGTCGTCGAACGATCGCTCGCCTGGATGATGAACGCCCGCCGGCACGCGCGCGACTACGAGCGGCTCATCCAGCACTCGGAGTCCCTTATCACCTGGGCCGCCATCACCTTGATGACCCGTCGCATCGCCCGCAGAGGACCCCGCACCGGCAGCTGGACGAAGCGGCCCTGACCCAACCTGACACGATGACGGCCGTGAATCCCCAGCCGCACCCCTGCCCCCGGCTCGGTTCCGACCAAGCGGCCTCAGACGTCCGTGCGGCTGTCGGACTCGTTTCCGCGTTGTCCGGAAGCGACCGGTGCGGTGCTGGGTGGTTCTGCCGCCCGCGGTCAGTCCACTCTCAGCAGTGATCTCGACATCACAGTCCTTCTCCCTGATCACGGCATGAGACGTCGTGAGGTGCTTGGTCATGACGGCCGCTTGGCCGAGGTTTTTCGACGTGATCCCGGTAGGGCCTTTTCTCGTGCGTCAGCCAGTGCCGGCGCCGCCGTCCACGCGCAGGATCTGGCCGGTGATGTGGGCGGCGTCCTGGGAGAGCAGGAAGCACACGGCCGCAGCGATGTCGTCGGGACGGCCCAGGCGCCCGGACGGCACGCCTGCGAGGTAGCGCTGCTCGGAGACGGATCCGGCGGGGTTGGCGGCACGGAAGAGTTCCGTTTCGGTCGGGCCGGGGGCGACGGAGTTGACGGTCACTCCGGTGGCGGCGAGTTCGCCGGCCCAGGCCCGGGTGCAGAAGTCCAGTGCTGCCTTGGCCGCTCCGTAGGCGGTGCGCTCCGGTTTCCCCAGGGTCACCAGGCTGGTGATGTTGACGATGCGGCCCCAGCCGTGGGCGGTCATGGAGGGCAGGGCGGCCTGGACGGTCTGGACGGCGACGCGGACGGTGAGGTCGTAGACGGCGTGCAGGTCGTCCAGGCCGACATGGAGAAGGGGTGCGGGCCGGACCAGGCCGACGTTGTTGACGACGGCGTCGACGGGACCGTCGGCCAGGACTGCGCGCAGCGCGTGGTGCGTGGCGGCCGGATCGGACAGGTCGACAGCGTGGAGCTTTCCGGGGAAGGTGTCGAGCGGGGTGCGGGCGAGGCCGATCGGCCGATGGCCCTGCCCGACCAGGCGTTCGGCGATGGCCAGGCCGATGCCGCGCGAGGCTCCGGTGATGAGCACGCGTCGGGGGTTCATGGAGAGGGCGGCCTTTCTTATGTCTGCGGGGCGTGTCCGTACGGGGTTCGTGAGGGCGTGGGAGCCCGGGTGCCGGTGTCCTGTCGGGCACCGGCACCCGTGGCGGTGCGGGGCTCAGAAGCCGGGGAAGAGGGACTGCAGGTCGGCAAGGGTGAGGGTTCCGGTGGCCTGGAGGGCGTCCGTGGGCCGGTGGCGGCCGTAGACGAGGCGCAGTACGGCTTCCGCCGTGCCGGCGAGGGTGCCGGCCGGGTGGGCCGATTCGCACGGGTACAGGTGCAGCTCGGCGCCCAGGTCCAACAGCATGGTGGCGGCCGGGTCGGTCAGGGTGAGGGTGAGCTGCGCCGGGGCGAGCCGGGTGAGGGTGTCGGCGTCCCGGAAGCGGGTGGCGACCAGGTCCAGCCGCTGCCACAGCAGTTCCGCTTCCGGTGCGGGGATGGTGGCCTCCGGGTCCAGCGCGGCCTCGATGTCCCAGGCGTGGACGGACTGCTCGGAGAGCCGGTAGCCGGCGTAGGCGGGTACATCGAGCAGGCCCGCAAAGTACGGGACGCGCACCGACCGCTGCTGCGGCGCGTTGAGGGAGTCCAGCACATGCAGGTGGCGGGCGTCGGCGTCCTGCCAGGCTTCGCGCTGGGCGAGTGGGGACAGCGCGTTCCACCGCTCCCACACCGGCTGCAAGTCCTCCCGCCTGGGTCCGGTCGCGTCGCCTGTGATACCGCGTCGGAGGAGAGTGGTGGAGATTTCGGCGGCGCTGCCCAGGTGGGAGAGGACTTGGGCGATGCTCCATCCGCCGGCTTTCGAGGGCCGGTCCAGTTCTTCCGCGGAAAGGGCGCCGACGGTACCGGCCAGGCGTGCGGAACTGGTGTGCAGGGCCGCGAGCCAGGGGCGCAGAGCGCAGCGAGCGTCGGCGGTGATCGTCTGTGTCGTCATGTCGTTCTCAGTTGTTCTGGTAGGCGAGGTCGGCGGCGGTGAGGCCTTCGAGGGCCATGCCGAGCTGGAGGCCCTCGGCCATGCGGCGGCTGATGCGCTGGCGCAGGGTGACGGCGAGGTAGCGGGTGAGGAGCTGGGGCTTGGCGGCCAGGTCCTCGGCGAGTTCCTGGGCGCGGGGCAGGACCTTCTGAAGCGGCAGGACTTCGGCGACGGCGCCCCAGCGCTCGGCCTGCTCGGCGGTGAAGGAGCCCTGGGTGAGGGTGAGGTAGCGGGCGCGGTTGACGCCGAGGGCTTCCTCCCAGGCGATCTGGATGCCGTCGCCGGGGACGATGCCGAAGGTGAGGTGGGGGAAGTCGGAGAAGACGGTGGTGTCGGCGGCGACGACGATGTCCGCGAGCAGGGCGTACTCGCTGTGGACGGAGGCGGGGCCGTTGACCGCGGCGATGACGGGCATCTCCAGGTCGACCAGGCGCTGCAGCACGCGGCGGCCCTCGGCGATGGTGCGATCCCACTGGGCGGGCTTGGTGATGTCGCCCAGGCTGGCACCGTCGATGTCGGTCATGAACCGGTCGCCCGTGCCGGTGAGGACCAGGACCCGGTTGGCGCGGTCCTCGCCGATCTCGTACAGGGCGCGCGGGAGGTCGGTGTGGGTGGTGCCGGTGAAGGTGGCCGGCCCGTCGTCGGTGTGGAAACGCAGGGTGAGCACGCCTGATGCGGTGCGGCTCATCGCCAGGTTCTTGAACGCCGTGAAGTAGGACGGGATCTGCTCGGACACGAAAGGCTCCTCGGTCAAGGGCGAGCGGGCGTTCCGCTCTGTGCCTCCTACTCAACTCCTGGCCCGGTCTGCTGCACAGTGCCTGGCCAGAGCACCCTCCGAGGGCGGCCATAAGCTCCGGTGATGGCATCGGACCTGCGTCCGGCCGGATCGCACGCGGGTGTTCCCCAAAGCGGCAACGGCCTGCCGTGGTGGCATCGCGGTGCTCGTGCCCACCCTGACCAAGAGCACGGCGTAGGTGACGGACAGCGACATTACGTCGGTTCCGCAGACGTGCGTGGTGTGTCACTTGCTGCACGTGATGCGATAGGCGCATGGAGATCCGAGCGATGCGCGCGTTCGTGGCAGTGGCCGAGGAGGGAGGCCTGTCCGCGGCGGCACGGCGGCTGCACATCAGCCAGCCCGCCCTGTCCCAGACAGTGAACGCACTGGAACGCGAGTTCGGCGCGCAGTTGCTGATCCGCAGCTCCACCGGCGTGCAGACCACACCCACCGGTCTGACCCTGCTCGCCGAGGCCCGTGCCGTCCTGGCCCGCTACGACCAGGCACTGGCGGTCATGACCGCCCGCACCGGGGAGAGCGCTACGACACTGCGCATCGGCATCCCGCTGGAGCTGCCCGCCGACCTGCTGTCCAGAGCGCTGCTCGACCTGGCCGTCGCCTATCCCGGCACACGCGTCCAGGCCCGGCACCTGTCCACCTCCGCGCAGCTGGTGGAACTGCGCAAGGGCGACCTGGATCTGGGGCTGCTGCGAGAACGCCCCCTGGGGCAGGAACTCGACGCGATGCTGGTCGTCGAAGAACGCCTGGGAGTTCTCCTCGCGGCGGAGCGAGCCACAGAACTGGCCGGCCCCGACGGCATCCGCCTCGACACCCTGACCGGACTGGACTGGGTCGGTTTCACCCGCTCCGGCAGCCCCGCCTGGTACGACGAACTCACCGCCATCCTGCGCAGCCACGGCATCGACCCGGGCGCGCAGGTCCCCGAAGGACAGCCACTGATCGCCGAGGTGAAACTCGCCTCCGTCAGCGCCGGCCACGCCTTCACCCTGGCGCCTCCGGGCTGGTCCCAGCCCCTGCCCGACACCGTCACCTGGTTCCCACTGGCCGGCCATCCCCTCGTCCGCCGCACCTGGGCTGTGTGGAACGCGGGATCCCACCGCCGCGACCTCGGCCACCTCATCGCCGCCCTGGACCAGCCCACCGCTCAAGAAGCATCCACCACCGCCGGTTGAAGCCACATCGCCGGTCGGAGGACATCACTCCGGCCGCCGGGACCGCGCCCAGCCTGCCGATGTCAATTGACTCGGAGCTACCGACGGTTACCGATGAGGGGTTACGACACAGCTTCTGCCAGCCATTGTCGCGGGTGGCGGTAGTCGTAGCCCTTGTCGGCGTGGAGTTCGGCGGGCCTGCGCCGACGGGGTCCTCGGCGGGAGCGGATCGGGGGTATGCCTTTCACGAGCGGGATCAGGGCCTGGCTGTCGTGGACGTTGGTCCCCGAGATGCCGATGGACAGGGGCAGGCCGGTCCGCTCGGTGATCAGGTGGATCTCCGAGCCCCCGGCCGGGGGCAGGGCGATCAGGTCGCCCGCGTCGTGGCCCATGACAGGGAGGTAGGCCACCTCTGCATGACGACGGGGAGGTAGGCCACCTCTGCATGACGACGGGGAGGTAGGCCACCTCTGCATGACGACGGGGAGGTACGCCTCCTGTGCATGACGGCCGTGACCTCCCGTGTGTGTGCCGTCGACTGGACGACCGCCGGCCGGATCGTCTCCCAGCTCGCCGCGTACGGCCACCGGGCGGACTTCCTCGCCACCCGCTTGGCGGGGGAGGCCCTCAACCCCCGGGACTCTGGCGCCCGCTGGTGCTCCTCGGTCATGCTGCGGGAGCTGAGCCCCATGATCGGACGGAGTCCCGCATGATCGTCTTCGAAGTCCCCGCCGGTGAGCTCGTCGACGAGCTGAACCGCCAGGCCGCCGAAGCCGGTATCACCGACCCGGCGATCGTCTCCCTGATCGGGGCCGCCGACTCCTTCACCGTCTCGACCATGCCCGAAGGCGACGCGCTCAAGGACACCATCACCACGTACGGCCTGCCCGGCGAGATGACCGGCACCGGCGAGATCCGCAACGGTTTCGTCCACCTCCACGTCGTCATGGGCGTCGAAGGCGACCGCGCCATCGCCGGACACCTCCACGAAGCGCACATCGGCACCCACTTCGCCCGCGCCTACGTCCTCCCCGTCAGCTGATCAGCCCCTGCGCGGCGGCATGTGCGTCCAGCCCGTGAGACGGCCCGCAGGCTCAAGGCGCCCGGGCGGGGGCCGTCACGCTCCCCGCCCGGGCGCCTGGCCCGTTCACCCCGCCCACCCGTACTCGTCCTGCACGCCCCGTCCGGCGTCCCGCTCGTCGCCGTCGAGGAGGCCGTTCACCGCGCCCTCGGTGAACTCCGTCTCGCCGTCACCGTGCGCCTGAAGGCCGCCGAACCGCCTGCGGACACGTCCGCTGTCACCGTGACGCCCTGGTGCCCAGCTGCCATGTCAGGCAGCGCTCGGTGGGGCGGATGCCCGGTCGACGACGCATCCCGATCAGTCGGAGGTCTCAGCGCGGCGGGGGAGGACGAGTGCTTTCCGCTGCGGTGCCGACCGGCAGGGCGCGTACCGCCGCCGCCGCACCCCGCCCGCGCCGGCGCAGGGAGAGCCAAGCCGGCCAAGGTTCCCACCGGGGCCTGCGGCGCCCACCTGCACGGCTGCGGGGGCGCGGGGGGCCCAGAGGCGAAGACGCCATGCCGCGCAGCTGGTCTCGCGCCGGCCCCTTCGCCTCCCGGCCGCAGGGACGGGCACCAAGCGGCACGGCCACATCGTTGTCATGGATGCACCGGGGGAGACCGTCCGGCTGCGCGCGGAACCAGCCCGCAACACCGCAGCAACTGGCTGCTCCGCGCATGGAACAGCAAGGAGTCCTGTGCCCGACGAACTTACCGTCCTGTGCCCGACGAACTTACCGATGCCGCCGCGCCGGTCATCCGGCTGCAACCGGACTTCCGTCCCGCAGCGTTCCTCTCCCGAACCGACAAGCTCTCGTGCACTGGAATCCTTGAGGGCCTTGAGCCGACTGGATGCGGAGGTGGTCTGCTTCGGCGGCCTGGGTGTCGTCGAGCTCCCGGTCCTCGCCGTCCTGCTCACCGCCGGCGCCGATGATCCATCCTCGTCGCGCCGTACGTGCACCTTGTGCTGCCCGTGGGTGCGGGCGCGGGAGGCGAGCTGCTCGACGAGTCGTTCATCATGCGGGCGCAGGCCCTGGAGTACGGCCACGAGCGGCTTGAAGCCGGCGCTGGCGACCATGTCGGCCGGGTCCTCGTCCCGCTCGGATCCAGGTCCTAGTCTGGTTGTCCGATGTGTTGCGGCCGTCAGACCGGACGGTCGTGACGGGGGGCGCTGTCAGGGAGTGGCTTCGATGGCTTCGCCTGGATGTGCAGGATGCCGGCGGCGGGCGCGCGATGCGCGCAGATTCAGGGCGTTGCCGCAGGTCTTCATGTCGTGCCAGACGCGTGTGCCGTTGCGTGACCGGTCGTAGAACGCCGCGCCGCAGGCCGGGTTCTTGCACGTCTTCAGTCGGCTCAGAGTGCCGGTGTGGGAGGCCAGCAAGGTCTCCAGGTGAATCAGTGATGCGACGGCGGCAGCGCCGTCGTCTCGGGGTGCATAGGTCAGGCGGCCGTCGCGGAATGTGATGTCGGCTTCCAGCGGGTGCGGCGTGCCGTCATCGACGTCGCCGGCGAGCCAGCCGCGCATGAGGCTGCGGAGATCACGGAGCGCGGCCACATCGTCGCCGCCGATCGTGATCCGGGGCGCGGTCCGGCCGGTCTGCTCCTGCCAGGTCCGCAACGCTGAGTCGAGCCACGCCTGCGCCGAGGTCTCGTCGGTCAGGAGGTCAGGGATCGAGGCCGCGGGCATGCTCGCCGAGTTCAGCAAGTCCTGTACGACGCACAACCCCCCGGGAGCTGCTGCCAGACGGAGGCGCCGGGTGCTCTGGGCGGTGTCGTCGCTGTTCACGCTCGCCAGCTTAACCCAACCCGACGCTACCGTCACGCCATGAGTGCTGTCGCGCGACACCCTCATAAGCGTTACGGTGGTGTCATCGTTCGGCGGTTCACCACGCACCGATCACCCAAGGGACACCCATGAGCACTGCACTGACCGGCACGACCGCACTCGTCACCGGAGCGAGCGGCGGTATCGGCGCCGCCACCGCCCTGTCACTGGCCGCCCAGGGCGCGAATGTCGCGCTGGCCGCCCGGCGCAAGGATCGCCTCGACGAACTCGTCGAGCGCATCAAGGCCGACGGCGGCACCGCCGTCGCGATCGAAACCGACATCACCGACCGCACGCAGGCGACCGCCATGATCGAGCAGACCGTCGCAGCCTTCGGCGGCCTGGACACCCTCGTCAACAACGCCGGAATCATGCTGCTCGGCCCCGCCGAGAGCGCCCCCATCGAGGAATGGGACCGGATGATCGCCCTCAACGTGCAGGGCCTGCTGTATGCCACCCACGCCGCACTGCCGCACCTGCTCGCCGCGGCCGTGGGCCCCCGCGCAACAGCCGACATCGTCAACATCAGCTCCCTGGCCGGTCGCGTCCCCATAGCCGGCTCCGCCGTCTACAGCCTGACCAAGCACGGCGTCGGAGCCTTCACCGAAGCGCTGCGCCAAGAGGTCACCGGCCGCCATGTCCGCGTGTCCCTGATCGAACCCGGCCCCGTCGCCACCGAACTGTTCACACACATCCGTCCGGAAATCCTGGAAGCAGGCAAGGACGCCTACGCCAACGCCACTCTCCTGCACGCCGAAGACATCGCCGACACCATCACCTACGTGGTCACCCGCCCCGCACGCGTCGTCATGAGCGAACTGCTCGTCCGCCCCGACGGCAGCCAGTGGTAGATCCGGCTCACCACACCCGTGGATGCCGACCGGCAGTGAGCCCGCGCCTGCGAGGCAGCGGCCGACTGAGACAGGAAGACGCCTTGGGCGACTGCCCCGCGCGCAGGCAACAAGGACGAACCGTTTTCACCGAAGCAACCGAGCTTTCCGGGGCAGCGCCCCCGCGTTTCCCTGGAGGAGGAACGATGGCCATCACGCACGACACCACCCTGCACCGTCCCCACGTCATGACAATCAACGGCCAACCGGTGGAGGGCGCTGCGACGTTCGGCGTCGTCGATCCCTCCACCGGTGACGTCTTCGCCCAGGCACCGGACTGCACGCCCGAACAGCTCGACGCGGCGATGCGGGCCGCACAGCTGGCACAGCCGCCGTGGGCGCAGGACGAGGATGCGCGCCGCAGAGCGCTCCTCACCGCCGCCGACCTGCTGGAGGCGCACGCGGACGACCTGGCCCGCATCCTCATCCGCGAGCAGGGCCGCCCCGCCTCCTTCACCGGCGAAATGGATCTGGTCGTCGCCTGGCTTCGCTACTTCGGCAACGTCGAGATGCCCCGCGAGGTGCTCATCGACAACGACACCGAATTCATCGAGAAGGTCCACAAGCCGCTCGGCGTCGTCGCTGCGATCGCCCCGTGGAACGCGCCCCTGATGCTCGCCATGTGGAAGATCGCTCCAGCCCTCCGCGCCGGCAACACCGTGGTCCTGAAGCCCTCGCCCTACACACCGCTGTCCACGCTGGCCATGGGCGAACTGCTCCAGAGCGTCGTTCCGGCCGGTGTGCTCAACGTGGTCTCCGGGCTCGACCCGCTGGGCGCTCGCATGGTGGAGCACCCCGTCCCCCGCAAGGTGAGCTTCACCGGCTCCACGGCCACGGGTAAGAAGGTGGCCGCCTCGGCCGCGAACAGCCTCAAGCGGGTCACACTCGAACTCGGCGGCAACGACCCGGCCATCGTCCTTCCCGACGCCGATCCAGCCGCCATCGCGGACAGATTGTTCTGGGGCGGCTTCGTCAACAGCGGCCAGATCTGCCTGGCCGTGAAGCGCGTCTACGTGCACAGCACCATCCGCGACCGCCTGGTCGAGGAACTGGCGGCGCGGGCGCGAGCCGCGGTCGTCGGCGGCGGTTTCGACCCGCGCACCACCCTCGGCCCGCTGACCAACGCCATGCAGCGCGACAAGGTCGCCCACTTGGTGAGCGCGGCGATCGACGACGGAGCGGTCGCGGTCACCGGCGGTGAAGCGCCCTCCGGTCAGGGGTACTTCTACCCCCCGACGATTCTGACGAACGCCAAGGACGGCATGGCCGTCGTCGACGAGGAACAGTTCGGCCCGGTCATGCCGATCGTCGCGTACGACGACCTCGACGCCGTCATCGAGCAGGTGAACACCTCACCGTTCGGCCTCACCGCGTCCGTGTGGTCCACCGACCTCGACGCCGCCGCGCGCGTGGCGGCGCGGCTGGACGCCGGTCAGGTCACCATCAACGCCCACGCCAACGGGCTGCGCCCATACCTTCCGTTCAGCGGCCACAAGGAGAGCGGCATCGGCGTCGAGAACGCCTTGGAGGGCCTCGCGGAATACACCAGCACGACGGTCCTGATCCGCCCGAAGCCCACCAGCTGACCGCATCGCCGTCCAACCCAGCCCTCTTTGGCCCGCCGCCTGTCGTCTGCCCGGGCCGAGAGCCGACACCGCCCCGCCACGTCGAGGCGTGGTGGTGGGGGAGCGGCGCTCAAAAAAACCTCTTGAGCCATCGGTTCGGAACAGGCCGTGCAGGCCTTGCACACGCACAAGCGATCAGGAGCACATCGTGACCACAAACGCCCAGCCCACGGACGCACAGCCCGCGTCCAGCCGTCCTGCCGGCCACGGGGACGTGCGCATCTGGTTCATCACCGGCGCCTCGTCGGGTATCGGTCTGGCTCTGGCCCAGGCGGCGGCCGGCAGGGGAGACAACGTCGTGGCGCTGGCCCGCCGCACCGACGCCCTCACACCTCTGACCGAGCAATACGGCTCACAGGTGCTGGCGGTTGCGGCCGACGTGCGCCTCCCCGAGCAGCTGCGTGCCGCGGTCGCGGCAGCCATCCGGGCATTTGGCCGCATCGACGTGGTCGCCAACAACGCCGGATACGGCCTGTTCGGCGCGGTCGAGGAGAGCACGGATGCCCAAGCGCGCGGCATCTTCGACACCAACGTCTTCGGTGTCCTCAACGTCCTGCGCGCCGTCCTACCCGTCCTGCGCGCCCAGGGCAGCGGACACATCCTGCAGGGCTCGTCCTACTACGGACAGACCGCCCACCCCGGCGTCGGTCTGCTCGCCGCCACCAAGTACGCCGTCGAAGGACTCACCGACGCCCTCACCGGCGAACTCGCCCCCCTGGGCATCAAGGTGACCCTCGTCGAACCCGGCCCCACCGCCATCGCCTTCCTGTCCGCACTCGACGTCGCCGACACCCTCCCCGACTACGACCCCACCGTCCGCACCGTCCAGAAGAGCATCGGCGAACTGCCCGCCACGGCGTTCAACACCACTGAGCGTGTCGCCACCGCCATCCTCACCGCCGTCGACGCCGACCAGCCGCCCCTGCGCCTGGCCACCGGCACCACCGCCGTCAGTGAGATACGCGCAGCGCTCCAGACCCGCCTGGCCGAACTCGACACGTGGGAAACGATCAGCGCCAGCGTCGACACCCCCACCCCCGCCGACCACACCGGCCAGGCATGACGCCGACCACTGCGACCTGAGGCGCCCGACGCCTTCCTCACTCCAGCACGGGTCCGCCCCGAGGGCGGACCCGTGCTGGAGAAGTGGAGCAGCGCGGATTGCGCCGCGCCCTCGGTCTTGGCGTGCCCGCCCTCGCCTTCGGCCGTGGTGGCGATGATCCGCCCGTCCTCGTCACGCCGGACGTGGACCTTGCGCTTGCCGCTGGTGAGCGCGCGGGAGGCGAGCTGCTCGACCAGCCGCTCATCGTGGCTGCGCAGACCCTGGAGCACCGCCACGAGCGGCTTGAAGCTCGCGGAGGCGAGCATGTCGGTCGGGTCCTCGCCGGGCTCCAGGAACACTGGCACGATGATCCTGGCCACCTTCGTGCTGCCGTCTTTGTTGAGCCTCAGGGCGCGGCCGATGTTCTGCACGATCTCGATCTGGGAGCCGCGGGTGTCGGCGAAGCAGACGGCTTCGACTCCTCGTTCGCCGGTGATGTCGACGCCTTCTCCGAGGACGCGGCAGCTGGCGAGGAACGCGCGGTGTACGCGTCGGCCGTCGGCGTCGATGCCGCCTGCGAACTGGTGGAGGGCTTCGCGTCGTTCGGTGACGAGGTGGTCGCCGCACAGCCACGCCGACCACACCCGCTCCGGCGGGACGTGCCGTCCGGCTTCCAGTTCGTAGAACCCAGCGCCGATCGACGACGCGGGCAGCTTCTCCGCGGCCGCCAGGTCCTCGCCGGAGGCGTCGCGCGCGTACAGCGCGGCTGCGGTCTTCGGCAGTTTCTCCGCGAACGCGGCGGCTTCCTCGACCTTCTGGTGGAACGTCATGACCGTACGCAGGTTGTACGCCGCCGCGTGCTCCAAAAGTGCGGTCTGCAGCAGCGCCAGGCGCCGGCCCCGCCGCGCCTCCTGTGACTCCCCGACGATGTGGGAGGGGTCGTGGATTTCGAGGACGTCGATCTCGAACCCGGCGAGGATGCCCCGCTCGATCGCCTCGGAGAGCCCGAGTTCGGCGCCGGGGAGCCAGGCCCCGAAGGTGCCGTCCGGGTCGTCGGCCATGCTCGCGAGTTCCGCCTCCATCCCGCCCGCGCCCTTCTGCGGGCGGGGCGAGGCGAGGATGCGCGGGGTGGCGGTGAGGTAGAGCCGGAAGTCCGCGGGGATGCGGGCGTTGTCGTGGATCGCCGCCCACGGCCGACCGAGGTCACCCGCGGTTGAGTGGGCCTCGTCCACGATGGCGAGGTCGAACGGGGCCATCTGCTGGCCGTAGAGCCGCTCCCCGCCCGCCAGAGCGGCTTCCACCGGCCCGCGAACCGTCCGCCGGCCGGTCGGGTCCTCCGGGTCCTCGCGGTCCACGAGGGAGGCGTAGGTGGCGAACACGACCACGGGCCCGGACCCGGCCCAGAGCGCGAGCTGGATCGCATTCGTGGTGGTGCGCACCCCCAGTGCACCGAGGACCGGGTCGTTCTCCAGCGAGCACACCGCCACCATCGGCGCCCGATGCCCGACCGCACGCCACGCCTGGGCGGTCTGTGCGAGCAGGTCCAGGGTGGGCACGGTCACCAGGATCCGTCCGCCCGGGAAGCACTCCAGCGCGCTCGCGGCAGCCGTGATCGTCTTACCGGAGCCGGTGGCGGACACCAGCGTGCCCCGGGCCCCCTGCACGGGAACAGACGATCTTGCAAAAAATTTGGCCCATTCCCGAATGGCCGTTTTCTGGGTCACCTGATGTTCCCGGAGACTGATCACAGATTTCGACCTTTCCTTTTTCCGGGCGACATCAGGTTCTTCCACCACGTGCCCGTGCCCGAAGTGACCGCGCTTTCGTCGAGGGCCGGAGCGGGGCAGGGGTACCTGCCGATCCCGCCGCGCGCGGGCAGCTCGTCCTCGAAGCCGCAGGCGGCTACAGCTTTGAAGCCACCGTGCCACAGCGCTTCGAGCACGGCCGTGACGGCCTGCACCACCTCGTCCGGCGTTCCCGCGTGGGCCTCGCACTCAGCACGGTCGGCCACTGAAGGAAGCCGAAGGGATGGGCGCGCCGATTGGTGGCGTAGTCGTTGTGCTCGCCTTCCACGCGCACCGGCCCGACGGTCAGCTCCGCACCGTCGTCCTCAACGAGGCCGAGGGCGTCTCGAAGCCGGCCCACGACCCGCGGGGCGGACACGGCGTCCACGTAGATCGAGGCGTCGCTGTAAGGGGAGTCCGGGCCGAGGGGCGACGGCCCGCGATCATTCGGCACGCGCGCTCCCCGGGGATTTGGCCGGGGTGAGGGAGAGGAAGTGCTGGAGCAGCCGCTGGGCCGGTTCGTGGCCGTAGCTCTCGGCCATCTGCAGCGGAGTTTCCCCGTTGGCAGCCGGCAGGTACAGGTCGGCACCGTAGGCCAGCCCGATTGCAGTGCTGGCCGTGTGCAGGGGACGCCCCGACTGCAGGTGGCCGTCCCCTTCCGAGCCGATCGCGTGAGTCAGCAACGTGAGCCCGAAGCACACCTCGTCCGGGTCCGCCCCAGCGTCCACGGCTCCACCTCAGGCCAGGAGCTAGGCCCTAGCGCATCGGAACCCATAGCGCCCTTCCCCTCTCCACCGGCCTTGCTGGGCCGTGGCTGTCAGACAGCAGACCGGCCACGGACCTAACGCGCCGAGACCGATACGCCCTCAATCCCCGCTACCGGATGTCCCCGCTTTACACCAATGCTACATGCTGCATCACATCAAGATGCAGCTTCCGAGACCACCCGACCGGGCCCCTCCACAAAATCCCCTGTGACCCCGATGGGCGTCACACATCGGGGTACACGGTGCCGCATGGCACCGAAGACCGAACGCATCCAGCTCCTGTGGGCCGTGCGGCAACTGCGCCGTATCCGCTCCTTCTACGCCGCAGCCATCCTGCTGTGGACGGGGACCACTGCCTGGACGGGCTGGCAGGCACCCGGGAGTCGGCAGATGTGGGTGTCCGTCCTCCTCCTGGCCGTCTTCACCGTACTGCTCGTCACCGCGAGCCTCGCCCTGCGGCGTCTCGCCGTTCCCGCCGCAGGCCGGCCCGCGCACCACGCTGCCCCGCCCAAGCTGCCAAGCACCCGCCGTCACGCTCACGCCTGAGAGCCCGTCACTCTGCTCACGAGTCAGCCAGACCCCAGCCGCGCCCGCTTTGGACGGGGTCATGTGGCCTGTTGACAGCCCGTGACCGGACCACACAAGCCCCCCATCCCTGTAGGTGCCCGGGCCGTAGGCCCGTTGGCCGGCCCGCGCAGCGGGCCCGGCCTTTGTGGCGCACAGCGCCACCAGGTGGCTGGAGCGCAGCAGAGGCCACCCGGGGCCGAAGGCCCCGCAGCTCCGGGAGCGCAGCGAACGGAGCGTCACCCGCCCTGCGCAGCAGGGCGGGTGTGCGGGACGCGCAGCGTCCCGCCAGCGCTCCCGCGGAGCGGGAGCGCAACACCCGCGCGCAGCGCGGGTGTTCGCTTGCCCATCGCGCAGCGATGGGGTACCCGCTCCGCGGG